>JAABPT010000273.1 GCA_011391855.1 Burkholderiales bacterium | reverse complement strand
AGCAGCGAAGGCATCTCGGAAACCACGAAGAGCATGCACACGCCCTGGTAGATCATCAACTGCTCGGCGTGGTGCAGGGAGGTCTGTGGACCCGTGGTGGCGGCTTTCACCTGGGTGAGGTCGGTCATCACCGTGACGGCCGGCGAATCCAGGCTCACCGGTTCGGTGTGCCAGGGCTTGGCCTGGACGATGGAGGCGCCGGCTTCGAGGCGGCGCGTGGGCAGGGCGGCTTCAGGACTCATGGCAACCTCCTGGGGCAGAACTGGGCCGGGCGGGCCCGGCACGGCCGCACATTACGCCGAAAGTCGAGTCCGCGCCATCGTGGCACACCGCATGCCTGCCGCGCGGCCGCAGCACGCGCGACGGTGGCCGCGAGCGGGAATCAACCGCCACTCAGCGCCTGCACGATATTCACGTCGGCGCCGGGCCGCAGCGGCTGCGCCAGGTCGTGCAGGGCCTGGCCGTCGACGAAGACGCGCATGTGCGGGCGGATGCGGTCCTGCTCGTCGACCATGCGAAAGCGCAGGCCGGGAAACTGGCGCTCCAGGTCTGCCAGCACCGCGCCCAGCGTGGCGCCGCTGGCCTGCACGCGCGAGGTGCCGGTGTACGACCGCAGCGCGCTGGGAATCAGCACCTGCATCGTCAACGGAACCGTCCGGCGGGCGTGCAACGGCTGGGCATCGCCGCATCAGGCCAGAGCGGCCGCCTCCACCGCATAGATCTCGGGCAGGTGCCGGGCGATGCACGACCAGCGCTGCCCCTCGTCGCGGCTGGCCCACAACTCGCCGCTGGTGGTGCCGAAATACACGCCCACCGGGTCGGCCGCGTCGGCCGTCATGGCCTGGCGCTTCACGGTCCACCAGGCCTGAGCCTCGGGCAGGCCGCTGTCCTGCCGCTGCCAGGTCTTGCCGGCATTGCGCGTGACATAGGCCGCCGGGCGGCCTTGCGGGCTGGTGCGCGGCCACACGCTGGTGCCGTCCATCGGAAGGACCCAGGCCACCTGGTCGTCGCGCGGGTGCACGACGATCGGAAAACCGATATCGCCCACGCGCTTGGGCATCTTGCTGCCGATGCGCTGCCAGGTGTCTCCGGGCCGGTCGAGCCGGTAGATGCCGCAGTGGTTCTGCTGGTACAGCCGGTTGGGGTTGCTCGGGCACAGGCGCACGCAGTGGGGGTCGTGGAAGGTGATGGTGGTGGGGTCGAAGCCCTCCACCACCTCCAGGCCCTTGACCAGGGGCGACCAGGTCTGGCCGCCGTCGCGGGACTCGTGCACGCCGCCGCCGGACATGGCGAAGACCAGGTGCGCCGGGTCGCGCGGGTCCACGATGATGGAGTGCAGCTTGGGGCCGTCGGGCGTGCCGTCCTGCACCGTGCCCATCCATTCGCGGTACTGCGGGTCGTCGTTGATGCTGGAAAACGGCGCCCAGCTCACGCCGCCGTCCTGCGAGCGGAACAAGCCCTGCGGCGAGGTGCCCGCATACCAGGTGTCGCGCTCGCTGGCGTGGCCGGGTGTGAGCCAGAAGGTGTGGTTCACCGACCGCGCCGCCGGGCCAGCCGCACCCTCGGCCACCTTGGCGAAGGCGGGGGGTTGCACCGCTTCCTTCCAGGTGCGGCCGAGGTTGGTGGAGCGGAACACGGTGGGGCCCAGGTGGCCCGTCTTGGCCGCGGCCAGCAAGGTGCGGCCGTCGCGCGGGTCCAGCTGCAGATGGTGGATCTCGTGGCCCAGGAAATGCGGCCCGTCCACGCGCCAGGCCTTGCGCTGGGCGTCGCCGTGGAAGAGCCAGGCGCCCTTGCGCGTGGCCACCATCAACACCACCGGCCGCGCCGGGCGCGCTGTGCGTGGCGGGCGCCTGGCGCTGGCTGCTGCAGCCGCTGCTGCTGTCGTGGGTGTCGTGGCTGTCGTGGCGGCCTTCTTGCGGGCCGCGGATTTCAGGGGAGTGCGCACCATCGTCTGCTCCTCGTTTCAGGCACGTGTCCTTGCTCGCTGCCTCTTGCGGCGCCCGGCCTGCAGGGTGAACGGCCGCGTCGGCGAGCGCGCAGTGTGGCGCCGCGGCGCGGGCTCGTCCAGTCCGACTGTCCGGGCCGGCGCGAGCCGGATCAGCATGCGCCGGTAGGCGCGCCCGGACTTTTCCGCCAGCGCCTTGCCGCTGCACTTCGGCTGCCGGCGGGTGAGCTTCGCCAGGCCGGGCGTGGAGGTGGCGCACGGTATCGACAACTGGCGCGTGACGGTGTGGCCGCAGTGAAGAAGGTCCACAGGGCTGCCCCATCGCCAGCGGCCGGCGCTCAAGTGGCTGCAGGCCTCGCCGATATCACAAGCAATCCCCGTTTGACGCGTGGGGTGACCCGATACGCCTTCCCCATCGACAGGCCCGTGCCCAACACCATGAAGCCATCACGCCGTCGCGACCGCCGCAACACGCGTCCCTCGGCCCAGGGCCGACTGCTGCGTCCCGTACTGCTGTGCGCCGCGCTGGCGGCGGTGCACCCGGCGCGTGCCGCACCAGCCCCGGACTTGACCTCGCTCAGCCTGGAAAACCTGATGGAGCTGACCGTCGTGGGCGCCTCCAAGTACGAGCAGAAGCAGAGCGAGGTGGCCGCCGCCGTGAGCGTGATCACGCGCCAGGAGATCCAGGCCTTCGGCTGGCGCACGCTCGACGCGGCATTGGCCAGCCTGCCTGGCGTGCACACCACCTACGACCGTCAGTATCACTACCTGGGCAACCGTGGCTTCGGTCTGCCGGGCGACTACACCACCCGCGTGCTGGTCACGATCAACGGCAACCGCGTCAACGAACCGGTCTACGACTCGGGGCCGGTGGGCAACTTGTTCCCGCTCGACATGGCCCTGGTCGAGCGCATCGAGTACATCCCCGGTCCCGGTGGTGCGGTGTATGGCCAGAACGCGATGTTCGGTGTCGTCAACGTGGTCACGCGCAGCGGGGCCGGGGTCGACGGTGTGGAAATCGCGGCGGCGGCACAAAGCCCGCAAGAGTTGGCCGAGGGCCGGCTGACCTGGGGCCGGCGTCTGGACAACGGGGTGGAAGTGCTGCTGTCCGCCAGTGCCCTGGAAGCGCGCGGGGAAGACCGCGTCTACGACTTCGGCAGCGCAGGCGTTACGGGCCTGGCGGCCGGCATGGATGGCGAGCGCGACCGCGAGATCTTTGCCCGCATCGGCCGGGGGGCGTGGTCGTTCGACCTGGTGTACGGCGACCGGCGCAAGGACGACCCCACCGGCGCTTATCTCTCCGACCCGCTGGTGCCTGGCCAGAACCAGAGCGACCGCTACGCGCTGGCCCAGTTTCAGTACCAGGAGAGCTTTCGCGGCGATACGCTGCAACTGCTCGGACGGCTCTTCGCGGGCCAGGAAGACTACGACAGCCGACTGAGCTACGGCACGCCGTTTCAGTTTCCCGCCACGGGCCGGTGGCATGGCGGCGAGCTTCGGCTGCTGTCCACGGCGATGGCCGACCACAAGTGGATGCTCGGTCTGGAGTTGCAGGACAACACCGTCATCCGGCAGGCCATACACGACGTCGAGACGCCGGC
>JAABPT010000272.1 GCA_011391855.1 Burkholderiales bacterium | reverse complement strand
CGGCCGCGGCACCGTCGTCACGGGCCGGGTCGAGCGCGGCATCATCAAGGTCGGCGAAGAAATCGAAATCGTCGGCATCCGCCCCACGATCAAGACCACCTGCACCGGCGTGGAAATGTTCAGGAAGCTGCTCGACCAGGGCCAGGCCGGCGACAACGTGGGCATCCTGCTGCGCGGTACCAAGCGCGAAGACGTCGAGCGCGGCCAGGTGCTGTGCAAGCCCGGCAGCGTCAAGCCGCACACCCACTTCACGGCCGAGATCTACGTGCTGAGCAAGGAAGAAGGCGGGCGCCACACGCCGTTCTTCAACAACTACCGGCCGCAGTTCTACTTCCGCACCACCGACGTGACCGGTGCGGTGGAACTGCCCAAGGACAAGGAGATGGTGATGCCGGGCGACAACGTCAGCATCACGGTCAAGCTGATCAACCCGATCGCCATGGAAGAAGGCCTGCGCTTTGCCATCCGAGAGGGCGGCCGTACCGTCGGCGCGGGCGTGGTGGCGAAGATCATCGAATGACATGTGAGCCCCGGCCGCAGCAAGCTGCGGTCACCCCCGAGGGGTTGGCTCGTTTAACCGAATCAAAGGACATCACATGTCGACCAAACAGAAGATCCGCATCCGCCTCAAGGCCTTCGACTACAAACTGATCGACCAGTCGGCGTTGGAGATCGTCGATACCGCCAAGCGCACCGGCGCCATCGTCAGGGGTCCCGTGCCTCTGCCCACGCGCATGCAGCGTTTCGACATCCTGCGCTCGCCGCACGTCAACAAGACGAGCCGCGACCAGCTCGAGATCCGCACGCATCAACGCCTGATGGACATCGTCGACCCCACCGACAAGACCGTGGACGCGCTGATGAAGCTCGACCTGCCGGCGGGCGTGGACGTCGAGATCAAGTTGCAATAAGGGCACGCCGAACGATGCGGCGGTTGCGGGTTCTGCCCGCACTGCTACAATCGCAGGCTTTTCTCCAAAAGGGTCTTCCCTGCCGGAGCAGCGAACTCCCAGACCCGTCTTCACGGGCAGGCCGGGGAGTTCGAAAAACCACCCCGGCCAATCGATGTCGGGATCGTGAACAAAGGCTCCCCTCACCAAAGGTCGGGGGCTGGAGAAAACCATGAGTTTGAGCGAACAGCTCGGCTTGCTGGGCCGCAAGGTGGGCATGATGCGCATCTTCACGGACGATGGCGATACCATCCCCGTGACCGTGCTCGACGTGTCCAACAACCGCGTCACGCAAGTCAAGACCGCTGCCACCGACGGCTACAACGCGCTGCAAATCGCGTTTGGCGCCCGCAAGGCCAGCCGTGTCAACAAGCCCTCTGCCGGGCACCTGGCCAAGGCCGGTGTCGAGGCCGGCGAAGTGCTCAAGGAATTTCGGGTCAGCGCCGAAGTTGCCGGCCAGTACGCGCCAGGTGCCGTGCTGCCGGTGAGCGTGTTCGCTGCCGGCCAGAAGGTCGACGTGCAGGGTACGTCCATCGGCAAGGGCTTCGCGGGCACCATCAAGCGTCACAACTTCAAGTCGCAGCGCGCGTCGCACGGCAACAGCCGTTCGCACAACGTGCCGGGCTCGATCTCGATGGCGCAGGACCCGGGCCGCGTATTCCCGGGCAAGAAGATGACCGGCCACATGGGCGACGAGACCGTGACCACGCAGAACCTGGACATCGTGCGCGTCGACGAAGCGCGCTCGTTGCTGCTCGTGCGCGGCGCCGTGCCGGGTTCCAAGAACGGACACATCGTCGTGCGTCCGGCCGTGAAGGCGCGCAGCGCCAAGCCCGGCGCCGAAGCCGCCGTGAAGAAGGGAGCCTAAGCATGCAGCTCGAGCTCCTCAACGAACAGGGCCAGGCCACCAGCAAGGTGGACGCGCCGGACACCGTCTTCGCCCGCGACTACAACGAAGCGCTGGTGCACCAGATCGTGGTCGCCTTCCAGGCCAATGCGCGCCAGGGCACCCGTGCGCAGCTCGACCGCGGCGAGGTCAAGCATTCCACGAAGAAGCCGTTTCGCCAGAAGGGCACCGGCCGCGCACGCGCTGGCATGACCAGTTCTCCGCTGTGGCGTGGCGGTGGTCGCATCTTCCCGAACCGGCCCGACGAGAATTTCTCGCAAAAGGTCAACAAGAAGATGTACCGCGCCGGCATGGCGGCCATCCTCTCGCAGCTGGCCCGAGACGGCCGCATCGCGGTGGTGGACTCGCTCAGCGTCGACGCCCCCAAGACCCGTTTGCTGGCCGCCAAGTTCAAGGCCATGGGTCTGGATTCGGTGATGGTCATCGCCGACCAGATTGATGACAACCTGGCGCTGGCCTCGCGCAACCTGGCCAACGTGCTGGTGGTCGAGCCGCGTTATGCCGATCCGCTGTCACTGGTCTTCTACAAGAAGGTGCTGGTGACCAAGGGCGCGATCGAGCAGCTCAAGGAGATGTACGCATGAGCCGCATCAACCCGTCCCCCGCCCAGCGCAAGTACGACGAAGGGCGCCTGGCCCAGGTGCTGGTGGCGCCGATCATTTCCGAGAAGGCCACGCGCATTGGCGAGAAGCAGAACCAGGTCATGTTCAAGGTGCTGCGCGACGCGACCAAGCCCGAGATCAAGGCCGCCGTCGAACTGATGTTCAAGGTCGAGGTCGCATCGGTTTCGACCTCCGTGCAAAAAGGCAAGGTCAAGCGCTTCGGGCGTTCCATCGGCCGCCGCGATCACGTCAAGAAGGCGTTCGTGGCGCTGAAGGCCGGCCAAGAGCTCAATTTCTCCGGGGAGGCCTCCTAAATGGCCGTCGTCAAAGTCAAGCCCACCTCGCCCGGCCGTCGTGCCGTCGTCAAGGTGGTGCACAAGCACCTGCACAAGGGCGCGCCCGAGGCTTCGCTGCTCGAGCCGCAAAAGCAGAATGCCGGCCGCAACAACAACGGCCACATCACGATGCGCCACAAGGGCGGTGGTCACAAGCACCACTACCGCGTGGTCGACTTCGTGCGCAACAAGGACGGCATCCCGGCGAAGGTCGAGCGCATCGAATACGACCCGAACCGCACGGCTCACATCGCGCTGCTGTGCTACGCCGACGGCGAGCGCCGCTACGTCATCGCCCCGCGGGGTGTCGATGCCGGCGCCACGCTGCTGAGCGGAGCCGAGGCGCCGATCAAGGCCGGCAACACGTTGCCGATCCGCAACATTCCGGTGGGCTCGATCATCCACTGCGTCGAGATGATGCCCGGCAAGGGCGCGCAGATCGCGCGTTCGGCCGGCACCTCGGTGACGCTGATGGCGCGTGAAGGCATCTACGCGCAGGTCCGCCTGCGTTCGGGTGAAGTGCGCAAGATCCACATCGACTGCCGCGCCACCATCGGCGAGGTCAGCAACGAAGAGCACAGCCTGCAGCAGTACGGCAAGGCCGGCGCCACCCGCTGGCGCGGCATCCGCCCGACGGTGCGTGGCGTGGCCATGAACCCGGTCGACCACCCGCACGGCGGCGGCGAAGGCCGCACCGGCGAGGGCCAGCCGCAGGTGTCGCCGTGGAACACCCTGACCAAGGGCTACCGCACCCG
>JAABPT010000271.1 GCA_011391855.1 Burkholderiales bacterium | reverse complement strand
CAGTACGAAATGCCCACCAAGGCCGGGTCGACCAAGACGCGGGCTCAGGTGACGGCCGAGTGCGACGCCGCCAAGAAGGCTGGCACCGTGGTGGCCGGTGAATGCCAGTACGAGATGCCCACCAAGGCCACGTCGACCAAGACGCGCGAGCAGGTGAAGGCTGAGTGCGCGGCTTACAAGCAGGCCAAACCAGGTCAGCCCCTCCCGGCCGAGTGCCAGATGTGAGTTGACAGGCGGGGCGCCAGATGGCGCGTCGCATCCGTTGGCGCTTGTCCGGCAACGCAGGGCAAGGGCAGGAAGCTGCCGCCGGTTTGTCGAGAACGCGCGGGAGCTTCCTGTCAGAGTCCGCAACGTGTGGGGCCGTGGAGTGAGGAAGATGAAGATTCTTCATGTCCTCGTCTTGGCTTTCGTGGTGGGGCTGGCGGGGTTCGTTTCGGGCTGTGCCAGCACTGGACCAGAAGCTGGCCGCGACTATGCGCAGGTCGATCCCCCGCAGCCAGTGCCGGGCGGGGGGCAGATCGTCGTCGTCGAATTCTTCTGGTATGGCTGCCCGCATTGCAGCGACATGCACCCGCGCCTGAAGGTCTGGGCGCAGCGTCAGCCGGCCGACGTGGCCCTGGTCTACCAGCCCGTGGTCGCGCGGGACCGCTGGGAAGGCGGGGCGCGCATGCACTTCACGCTGCAGGCCCTGGGTGAGCAGGAGCGGCTGGCCGACGCCCTCTTCGAGGCCACCCAACTCGAAGGCCTGGACCTCAACGACGAGGCCGGGATGTTGGGCTGGGCCGAAAGGCAAGGCCTGGACCGGCAGCGCTTCGCCGCGGCCTACCGTTCGCCACCAGTGCAGCGCCAGGTGGACGAGGCGCGCAGCGTGGCGGAGCGTTACCAGTTGCGCGGCGTGCCCGCCCTGGTGGTGGGCGGCCGATACCTGACGTCCAATGCCTACACGGGGTCGGCCGACGATACGCTGGCCATGGTGGACCGGCTGGTGCAGAAGGTGCGCGAAGAGCGTGGCCTGCCGCGGCGCTGAAGCCGCGGGCGCTGCGCTGGCGGCCAGGGCTGAGGCCTGCGGCGCTGGCCACAATGGCTGACAATTGCCGCCATGATTCAGCAGCGCACCCTCAAGTCGCTCACGCGCGCCGTTGGCGTGGGCGTGCACAGTGGCCACAAGGTCGAGCTCACGCTGCGCCCGGCGCCGCCCGACACCGGCATCGTCTTTCGCCGCACCGACCTGCCGGTGCCGGTGGACATTCCAGTCAACGCCACGGCGGTGAGCGATACGCGCATGGCCAGCACCATCAGCCCCGGCGGCGACCCTGGCGCGCCCAAGGTGCAGACCATCGAACACCTGATGTCGGCGTGTGCCGGCCTCGGGCTGGACAACCTGTACGTGGACATCACTGCCGAGGAAGTGCCCATCCTGGACGGTTCCGCGGCCAGCTTCGTCTTCCTGCTGCAAAGCGCCGGCATCGAGTTGCAGAACGCGCCCAAGCGTTTCCTGCGCGTGAAGAAGCCGGTGGAGGTGCGCGAAGGCGAGGGGGCCACGCTGAAGTGGGCCAGGCTGGAGCCTTACCACGGCTACAAGCTGGCTTTCGAGATCGAATTCGACCACCCGGCAGTGGACACCACCGGCCAGCGCGTGGAGTTCGATTTCAGTTCCGGCCAGTACAAGCGCGACATCGCGCGTGCCCGCACATTCGGCTTCACCAAGGACGTGGAAATGATGCGCACGCGCGGCCTCGGGCTGGGCGGCAACATGGACAACGTGATCGTGATCGACGACACCCGCGTGCTGAACGCCGAAGGCCTGCGGTACGACGACGAATTCGTCAAGCACAAGATCCTGGACGCCATCGGCGACCTGCATATCGCCGGCAATCCGCTGCTGGCCAGCTACACCGCGTTCAAGAGCGGGCATGCGCTGAACAACAAGCTGCTGCGCAAGCTGCTGGCCGATGCGTCGGCGTTCGAGGTGGTGACCTTCGAGCGCGAGGCCGACGCACCGCGCGGCTTTGCCGAACTGGCGCCGGCCTGGTAATTCACCCATGCTGCTGTTTCGCCTGGTCTTCGGACTGCTGCTGGTTGCCGGCGTGCTGTGCTTCGCCATGTATATCGGCACCAACCAGCCAGTCTGGCGCCAGCGCGGTTTGCTCATCGTGAAGTGGACGGTGCTCGCCGCGCTGGGCTTCTTCGCTGTGCTGATCCTCGAACGGCTGGCCTTGATGCTGTAGCGTCGCCGGCACTCCCCCGACCCCGTCACAGGAGATTCACGCATGAAGACCCGCGCCGCCGTGGCCTGGCAGGCCAATGCCCCATTGACCATCGAGACCGTCGAGTTGCAGGGCCCGCAGGCCGGCGAGGTGCTGGTGGAGGTGAAGGCCACCGGCATCTGCCACACCGACTGGTACACGCTGTCGGGCGCCGACTCCGAAGGCGTCTTTCCCTCCATCCTGGGCCACGAAGGCGCGGGCATCGTGATGGAGGTCGGCGCCGGTGTCACGTCGCTCAAACCCGGCGACCACGTGATCCCGCTCTACACGCCCGAATGCCGGCAGTGCAAGAGCTGCCTGTCGCGCAAGACCAACCTGTGCACGGCCATCCGCGGCACCCAGGGCAAGGGGCTGATGCCCGACGGCAGCAGCCGCTTCAGCATCGACGGCAAGCCGGTGTTTCACTACATGGGCACCAGCACCTTCGCCAACCACATCGTGGTGCCGGAAATCGCGCTGGCGAAGATTCGCGAAGACGCGCCCTTCGACAAGGTCTGCTACATCGGCTGCGGCGTCACCACCGGCGTCGGCGCGGTGCTTTTCACGGCCCAGGTGGAGGCGGGCGCGAACGTGGTCGTCTTCGGCCTCGGCGGCATCGGACTGAACGTGATCCAGGGCGCCAGGATGGTGGGTGCCGACAAGATCATCGGCGTGGACATCAATCCGGCGCGCGAAGCCATGGCGCGGCGCTTCGGCATGACGCACTTCGTGAATCCGGCCGACCACGAGAACCTGGTCGACCACCTGGTGCAGCTCACCGGCGGCGGCGCCGACTACAGCTTCGAATGCATCGGCAACACCACCACCATGCGCCAGGCGCTGGAATGTTGCCACCGCGGCTGGGGCAAGAGCGTGATCATCGGCGTGGCCGAGTCGGGCAAGGAAATCAGCACGCGGCCGTTCCAGTTGGTCACGGGGCGCGTCTGGTTGGGATCGGCTTTCGGCGGCGCACGCGGCCGCACCGACGTGCCCAGGATCGTGGACTGGTACATGGACGGCAAGATCAGGATCGACGAGCTCATCACGCACCGGCTGGCGCTGGAGGACATCAACGAAGGTTTCGAGCTCATGAAGCGCGGCGAGTCGATCCGCTCGGTGGTGATGTTCTGATGCTGCAGACGCTGTCCGAGCACGCGTCTTTCGGCGGCGTGCAGGGCTTCTATCGGCACGAGTCCGGCAGCATCGGGTTGCCGATGCAGTTCGCCGTGTACCGGCCGCCAGGGGCCAAGCCGCGCGCCACGCTCATTTACCTGGCCGGTCTGACCTGCAACGAGGAGACCTTTCCCATCAAGGCCGGCGCGCA
>JAABPT010000270.1 GCA_011391855.1 Burkholderiales bacterium | reverse complement strand
CGGCCGGCGCGCAAGCGCTGGGCGTGCAGCTCCGGTGAAGCAGGAACCCACCAAAGAGATCAGCCATGCTGCGCACGGCTGACTCGGTAGGAATCTCCCTCCTTCCCGCGCAAGCGGTGGCCAAAGGCCAAGGGGGGAGAGGATGTCAAACGTGTCTTTCACGGGGTTGTCAAACGCCTGGCCTAGGCTGTGCAGCTCGCGGGTGCCTCGTCACCCGTCCCGCTCCACGCCAACCACCCGGAAAGTACGCCATGTCCATCACCCACCGACGTCAATTCATCATTCGGCTCGCTTCCGTGTCAGCCGCCCTGACGGCGGGCGGTGTGCTCTCGGGTTGCGGCGGTGGCGACACGGCAGAGGCGGAGGGGGATGCCGCTGCGCAGGTGCTGTTCGATTACGGTGTGGCCAGCGGTGATCCGCTCGCTGACCGGGTGATCCTCTGGACCCATGGCCGCCACGCCGATGCGGCGTTGCAATCCGATATCGAGCTGGTCTGGGAGGTGGCGCAGGACGCGTCGTTCTCCAGCATGGTCGCCTCCGGGCGCACCCTGGCCCGCGCAGACGCCGGCTTCACCGCCAAGGTGGACGCCACCGGTCTTCGTGCCGGTCAGGCTTATTTCTTCCGCTTCCGGGCAGGGGCTTCGGTTTCACCCGTGGGACGTACCCGTACCCTGCCCGGCGCGGGCGTGGCGCAGGTGAAGCTGGCGGTGTTCAGCTGCGCCAACTACCCCGCCGGCTTTTTCCATGCCTACAGCGACGCGGTGCGCTCGGGTGCGGAGTACGCGGTCCACCTTGGCGACTACATATACGAATACCCTGCCGACGGCTATGCGTCAGCAGACGCCGCGGCCTTGGGGCGAGTCAGTGCGCCCGCCAACGAATGCCTGGCGCTGGCGGACTACCGCACCCGCTACGCCCAGTACCGCAGCGACCCCGACCTCAAGCAGCTGCACGCCCACCTGCCCATGATCGCGGTGTGGGACGACCACGAGATCGCCAACGACGCTTTTGTGGGCGGTGCCGAGAACCACACCGCCGGTACGGAGGGCAGCTTCGCCGACCGCGTGAACGCCGCATTGCAGGCATACCACGAGTGGATGCCGATCCGCACGCCGGACATGAGCGACCTGCGTCAGATCTACCGTAGCTTCGATTTTGGCGGCTTGCTGTCCCTGCACATGCTGGAGACCCGTTTGCTGGGCCGCGAGAAGCCGGTCGAACTGCTGGACCTGGTGAATCCTGCGACCGCCAGCGCCGCGGTGGCCAGCCTGTCGTCCGCCACGCGCCAGATGCTGGGTGCACAGCAGCAGGCCTGGTTGTCAGGGCAGATGGCCGCCTCCGGCGCCACCTGGCAAGTGCTGGGCCAGCAGGTGCTGATGGGACGCATGGCGTTCCCGGTGTCGATCCTGCAGGCGCTCAACCCCGCCAACATCAGCCCCGAGGCGCAGGCTGCCGCGCAGCAGGCCATCAACGACTACCTGACCGCCAAGGCGACAGCGGCGGTCAACCCGGCCGCACTCACGCCAACGCAGCAGGACTTGCTGAATCCGGCATTCAACCCGCTGCTGGGTTATAACCTGGACGCTTGGGACGGCTACCCCGCTGCGCGCGAAACGGTGCTGGCCACCGCAGCCGCGCTGGGCAAGCGTCTGGTCGTGCTGGCCGGTGACACGCACAACGCGTGGCACAACCACCTGACCCTGCTGGACGGCACCCAGGTCGGTGAAGAGTTCGCCACGCCAGGCGTGAGCTCGCCCGGCCTGGAGGAGTACCTGGTCACCATCCCGCCGGCGCAGACGGCGGACATCTTCCAGGGAGTGATCGACACGCTGACGTTCTGCGACACCTCGCGCCGCGGCTACCTGATGATGGAGTTCACCCCGCAAGCGGCCACGGGCACCTGGCAGCTGCTGGACACGGTGAAGTCGCGGACCTACACGGTCAGCGCGGACCACACGACGACCTTCAGCCCCGCGGCATTGGTCTGAGCTTTCGGCTGGCCGCCCTCAGGCCGCGGCTTCCAGCCCGTTCTGGAAGTGCTCGTGCATGCGCTGCTGGGTGAGCGCGGCGTTGCGCGCGAGCAGGGCCGCCATGATGGCGCGGTGCTCGGCCAGCGACTCGTCGATGCGGCCGGTCTTGAACAGCGAGTTGTGGCGGTTGAGTTTCATGACCTTGCGCAAATCAGCCACCATCTGCTCGCGCCAGCGGTTGCTGGCGATTTCCAGCACGCGCATGTGGAAGCGTTCGTTGATCGCGAAGAAGCGGTCGCGGTCGGGGAGGGCCGCTTCCAGCGCGGCGTGCAAGGCCTGCAGTTCGGCCAGTTCGGCGTCGCTCGCGCGCTGGGCTACCACACCCGCCGCGTCCGATTCGAGCAGGGCGAGCAGGTGGTAGACATCGGCCAGGTCCTTGTCGGACACTTCGGTCACGTAAGCGCCGCGGCGCACCTTCATCGTCACCAGGCCTTCGGCGGCCAGCACCTTGAGGGCTTCGCGCAGAGGCGTGCGGCTGATGCCGTATTCCTCGGCGATCTTGAGCTCGTCGATCCAGCTGCCCGGCTCCAGTTCGCGCTTGAATATGCGCTGGCGCAGCAGCTCGGCGACTTCTTCGTACAGGGCGCGGGGGGCGAGC
Source organism: Burkholderiales bacterium (assembly GCA_011391855.1). GTDB lineage: Bacteria > Pseudomonadota > Gammaproteobacteria > Burkholderiales > Burkholderiaceae_C > Rubrivivax. Next base: position 942 of record JAABPT010000270.1, on the reverse strand, counting down.
GACAGGGCGGACATGGATTTACAGGCAGATCAGGAGGTGTGTGACTGGCCGTGATTGTAAGCGGGTAGGAATATTTTGCATCAATAATTATGAATGATATAAAATCGCTGACGCTTCCTTGTTGTCTTTTCATCGCTTCCAGCACCTGCCCGCCATGAGCCAGAACATGCCCGAATTCAAGCCCGCCACCCTTGACGCCTGGACCCAGGCGGCCCAGAAGTCCGCGCCCGGCGGCGATGTGCAAGCGCTGAACTGGCTCACGCCCGACGGCATCAGCGTCAAGCCGCTGTACACGGCGGAAGATACGGCGAACCTGCCCTACACGAACACGCTGCCTGGTTTCGAACCCTTCATCCGCGGTCCGCAGGCCACGATGTACGCGGTGCGGCCCTGGACGATCCGCCAGTACGCCGGTTTCTCCACCGCCGAAGAATCGAATGCCTTCTACCGCAAGGCACTCGCCGCAGGCGGGCAGGGTGTGAGCGTTGCGTTCGACCTGGCCACGCACCGCGGCTACGACAGCGACCATCCGCGCGTGACGGGCGACGTCGGCAAAGCCGGTGTGGCGATCGACTCGGTGGAGGACATGAAGGTCCTCTTCAATGAGATCCCGCTCGACAAGGTCAGCGTGTCCATGACCATGAACGGTGCCGTGCTGCCGGTGCTGGCGGGTTACGTGGTGGCAGCGGAAGAGCAGGGTGTCAGCCAGGACAAGCTGTCCGGAACGATTCAGAACGACATTCTGAAAGAGTTCATGGTGCGTAACACCTACATCTACCCACCCGAGCCGTCGATGAAGATCATCGGCGACATCATCGAGTACACGGCCAGGAACATGCCGAAGTTCAACTCGATCTCGATCTCGGGTTACCACATGCAGGAAGCCGGCGCCAACCAGGCGCTGGAACTGGCCTTCACCCTGGCCGACGGCAAGGAGTATGT
>JAABPT010000269.1 GCA_011391855.1 Burkholderiales bacterium | reverse complement strand
GCCTCTTGCAGTTCCTGCTGCTGCGGCCGCTGGCGGCGGCGCTGGTGGCCCCCGAGGTGATCTGGCTGTCGCTGCTCAACGCCACGCTGTGCACTTTCGCGCCGGTGCTGATGGTGATGATGGCCATCGAACGCATCGGCGCCACGCTCACCGCGCAAACCGGCATGATCGGGCCGCTGTCGACCATCGTGATGGGGGTGCTCATCCTGGGCGAACCCATGAATGCGTGGATCGCCGCCGGCACGGTGCTCGTGCTGCTGGGCGTGTGGCTGCTGGCTCGCGCGCGTTGAACACAGTCAAGGAGAAGAGAGACATGGATCTGGGCATTCAAGGCAAGTGGGCGTTGGTCTGCGCGGCCAGCAAGGGCCTGGGCAAGGGCTGCGCAAAGGCGCTGGCGGGCGAGGGGGCGAACGTAGTCATCACGGCGCGCGGCGCCGAAGCGCTGGAAGCCACGGCGGCCGAGTTGCGCGCGCTGAATCCTTCGGTGCAGGTGGTTGCGGTGGTCGGTGACATCACGACGCCGGAGGGGCGCGCTGCGGCGCTGGCGGCCTGCCCGCAGGTCGACATCCTCGTCAACAACGCCGGCGGCCCGCCGCCGGGCGACTTCCGCGACTGGGACCGCGAGGCCTGGATCAAGGCGCTGGACGCCAATATGCTCACGCCCATCGAGCTCATCAAGGCCACCATCGACGCCATGGCCGAACGCGGCTGGGGGCGCATCGTGAATATCACGTCGGGTGCGGTGAAGGCGCCGATCGACATCCTGGGCCTGTCCAACGGCGCGCGCAGCGGCCTGACCGGCTTCATCGCCGGCCTGGCGCGGCAAAGCCGGCTGGCTTCGGCCAACGTCACGGTGAACAACCTGCTGCCGGGTGTGTTCGACACCGACCGCGTGCGCACCACGTCCATGGGCGCGGCGGCCAAGAGCGGCAAGACGCTGGAAGAGGTGCTGGCGGCGCGCCGCGCCACGGTGCCGGCGCGGCGTTTCGGCACCGCCGATGAATTCGGTGCCGCCTGTGCCTTCCTGTGCAGCGTGCACGCCGGCTACATCACGGGCCAGAACGTGCTGATGGACGGCGGGGCCTACCCGGGTACCTTCTGAGCCGGACCCGAGCGCGAAGCCGAAACGGCGATGCCGGCCACGATGAGCACGAAGGCCACGCCGTGGTACGGCTGCGGCGAGTCGCCCAGCACCAAGGCTGACAGCACGGCTGCGAACAGCGGTGTGAGGTTGTTGAAGAAGGCGGCCAGCGCTGGGCCGCCTTCGGCCACGCCCAGCCCCCAGCAGCGGTAGGCCAGCACCGAAGCGCCCAGCGACACGTACAGCAGCGCGCCCAGCACGCCCAGGCTCCACTGGATGGGCGCCGCACCGGCCAGTTGCTCGCCGGCCGTGAACAGGCCCGCTGCGGCCAGGCCGAACAGCGTCTGCACGAGCAGGAAGCCGGCCCAGTCCCAGCCTTCCTCGGCCGTCGGCCGCTCGGCGCCGCGCATGTGCGCCGGCGGCTGCACGAGCAGCCAGCTGTAGAAGGCCCAGCCGATGACGGCGGCCAGCATGAACAGGTCACCCGGCACCAGTCGCACGGTCAGCAGCGTTTGCAGCGAACCACGGCCGATGACCCACAGCACGCCGGCCAGGCCCACGGCGGCACCTGCCAACTGCCGCTTCGTGGGGTGCACGCCGAAGAAGAGCGTGCCCACGGCCAGCATCCACACCGGCATGCTGCAGGCCACCAGCGTGACGTTGATCGGCGTGCTCGTCACCAGCGCCAGGTACTGCAGCGAATTGAACAGGCCCACGCCGAGCAGCCCGACCAGCGCCAGGTAGCCCCAGCGCCGGGTGATGCGCTGCGGCTGGCGCAGCGCGCGCCAGCCCAGCGGCAGCAGGATCAGCGCCGTCAGCGCCCAGCGCAGCAGGTTCAGCGTCAGCGGCGGCACCTGGCCCACCATGAGCCGGCCGACCACCGCATTGCCCGCCCACAGCAGCGGCGCCAGCGTCAGCAGCGCGGCCAGGCGGAGGCTCAGGTGCCCGCTCACTGGACGACCCTTCGCGCTGCGCGCTTCGGGATGAGCGCTCGGGAGCGGCCCAGCGCGCTCATGGCCGCATGGCCCCGCAGTTCCAGCACTGCTCGAACGGGCCGTCGACTCTTTCGCCGCAGCCCGCACACAGCCAGTGCAGGTGCGGCAGGTGACGCAGTTCGTGCAGCAGCGCCGTGGCACGCGCGTGCTCGCCGTCGTCCAGCACCCAGACCTCGGGCAGGGCCTGGTCGGGCGGGATCTCGCCGGCGATGCTGCCGGTGAAATAGCGCTGCACGCTGACTGCGAAGCCGGCCTGGCGCAGCATGTCGGCCCACAACGTGGCGATGGCGGTGTTGGGGGCTTGCACGAGGCGCTTCATGTAAACCCGATCGTGCCACGGGCTGCGGGATGTCCCGTGCTGGGCACGGGGCGGTCGCATGGCGTAACCTCGCCGGCCTTGCCAAGGAGACACCGCATGCCCCAAGCCATTCAGATCACCGCCTACGGCGGCCCCGAACAAATGGGTCTCGTCGACCTGCCCGTGGGCGAGCCCGGCCCGGGCGAGATCCGCATCCGCCACCTGGCCTGCGGCCTGAATTTCATCGACGTCTACCAGCGCACGGGCCTGTACGCCAACCCGCTGCCGCTGACGCTGGGCATGGAAGGTGCCGGCATCGTGGAGGCGGTGGGCGAAGGCGTCACGCACCTGCAGGCGGGCGACCGTGCCGCCTATGCCAGCAACCCGCCCGGCAGCTACAGCCAGGTGCGTGTGATGCCGGCCAAGACGGTGTGCCGGCTGCCCGACGCCGTCGACTTCGACACCGCCGCCGGCATGATGCTCAAGGGCCTGACGGCGCAATACCTGCTGAAGAAGACGTTGCCGGTGCAAGGCCTGCAGCCCGGCGACCACGTGCTGTTCCATGCCGCTGCTGGCGGCGTGGGCTTGATTGCCTGCCAGTGGGCCAAGGCGCTCGGCCTGCAGCTCATCGGCACCGCCGGCGGCGCGGCCAAATGCGCCTTGGCGCTGGAACACGGCGCGGCACATGCCATCGACTACACGAAGGAAGACTTCGTCGCGCGGGTGAAGGAAATCACCGGCGGCAAAGGCGTCAAGGTGGTCTACGACTCGATCGGCAAGGACACGTTCGAAGGCAGCCTGAACTGCCTGCGCCCGTTCGGCCTGATGGCCAGTTTCGGCAATGCGTCGGGGCCGGTGCCGCCGTTTGCCATCGGCAACCTGGGGCCCAAGGGGTCGCTGTACCTGACGCGGGCCACGCTGTTCACGCACATCGCCACGCGCGAGTCCACGCAGGCCATGGCCGACGACTTGTTCGCCGTGGTGGGCAGCGGCCAGGTGAAGATCCGCATCGACCAGCGTTATCCGCTGGCCGAAGCCGCCCAGGCGCACCGCGACCTGGAAGCGCGCAAGACCACCGGTTCGACGGTGTTGATCCCGTAGAAGCAACACCGCCGCTGGAGACAGCGGCGGGGTGGGCTACAGCCAGGCGCGGCGACTCAAGGCTGACTGAATTTGTAGTCGGTCTTGGCCTTGCT
>JAABPT010000268.1 GCA_011391855.1 Burkholderiales bacterium | reverse complement strand
GCTGGCGCCGGCCTGGCTGGCCTCGGCCAGCGCCCGCATCAAGCCGGGGTCGGTGAGGGCGTTGAACTTGGCCACGATGCGCGCCGGCCGCCCGGCGCGCGCTGCCACCGCCACCTGGCCGATGTGGCGCAGCATGCGCCGGTGCATCTGGATCGGTGCCGTCACCAGGTGCTGCGGCGCCTTGGCCCGGGTCTGGCTGGCGAGCTGAAGAAACACCACGTCGGCGTCCGCCGTGAGCCCCGGGTCGGCCGTGAGGCAGCCGATGTCGGTGTACAGGCGCGCCGTCTTCGGGTTGTAGTTGCCCGTGGACAAGTGCGCATAACGCCGCAGGCGGCCTTTTTCGCGGCGCGTCACCAGCAGCATCTTGCCATGCGTCTTCAGGCCCACGATGCCGTACACCACCTGCGCGCCCACGGCTTCCAGCCGCTCGGCCCAGTTGATATTGGCCTCTTCGTCGAAGCGCGCCTTCAGCTCCACCACGGCCAGCACTTCCTTGCCGCGGCGCGCCGCCTCGATCAGCAGGTCCATCAGCTCGCTTTGTGCGCCGGTGCGGTAGATCGTCTGCTTGATGGCCAGCACCTCGGGGTCTTGCACGGCTTCACGCAGGAACTGCACCACGGGCTCGAAGCTCTCGAACGGGTGGTGCAGCAGCACGTCGCCGCCGCGCAGGCGCTCGAAGATCGAACGCGAGCGCGGCAGTTGGGCGTCGGGCCAGCGCGCCTCCCAGCGCGGGAAGTGCAGGCCTTCGCCTGCGGCCTGGTCGATGAGCTGGCTCAGGCGCACCAGGTTGACCGGGCCGTTGACCTTGTACAAGGCCACCTCCGGCAGCGAGAACTGCTCGAGCAGGAAGCCATAAAGCTCGGGCGGGCAGGTGCTGACCACCTCGAGCCGGATCGCCAGCCCGTAGTGCCGCGTCGTCAGGCCGCTGCGCATGGCCTGGCGCAGGTTGACGACGTCGTCGGCCTCGACGTCCAGGTCGGAGTCGCGGGTGACGCGGAACTGCGAGAACGACACCACTTCGCGCCCCGGGAACAGCTCGCCCAGGTGGGCGCGCATGACGCTGGTGAGCAGCACGAAACCCTGCTGGCCCGGACACAGTTCGTCGGGCAGGCGGATCACGCGCGGCAGCACGCGCGGCACCTTGACGATGGCAATCTGGTTGTCGCGGCCGAAGGCGTCGCGCCCGCTGAGACGGGCAATGAAATTGAGCGACTTGTTGGCCACCTGCGGAAACGGGTGGCTGGGGTCCAGGCTCACCGGTACCAGCAGCGGTCGCACTTGCGTTTCGAAGAAGCGCTGCACCCACTTGCGCTGCGCCTCGTTGCGATCGGCGTGGTTGAGAACAACGATGCCCGCGCGTTGCAGGGCGGGCATCAGCACGTCGTTGAACAGGGCGTACTGCTCGTCGACGAGTTCGTGCGCGGCATGGGCCACCGAAATCAGGTCGTTGCGCGTCACGCCTGAGCCCGGCTGCCGCGTGGCCTCGATGATGTCGGCCACACGCACTTCGAAGAACTCGTCCAGGTTGCTGCTGACGATGCTGATGTAGCGCAGCCGCTCGAGCAGCGGCACGTCGTCGCGCCGGGCCTGGGCCAGCACACGGCGGTTGAATTGCAGGATGGAGCGCTCGCGGTCGAGCAGCGGCAAGGGGCCCGGCCTCGCCGCCGCGCTGTCTTGGGCAAGGACGCTGGGCTGCGCCGGGGCCCTGGATTCGTCGGTCATCGGCCGAGTGTACGAATCCGCTGCGACAAGCGTGTGACGACGGTCTTGGTCGGGCGCAGCGCCCTTCGGGCTCCGGAGCAAAGCGCCGGACCGGCGCCGTTCGTCACGGGCTGAGCAGCTTGCCGGTGCGGGCCAGCGTGGTTCCGGCGATCTTGGCCAGGCGCTCGCCGGGGGTGGCCCAGCGCCGTGCGATGCGGGCGTAGAGCACGCCGGCCGACTGGGCGCGCAAGGTCTCGACCGTGCCCGTCTCGACGTCGACGAGGTCGGCCACCGGCTGGCCGGCCTCGACCCGTTGTCCCGGCCGGACGTGGAACACCACGATGCCGGCCCGCGGCGCAATGATCGGCTCCGAAGCAGCCAGCGGGGTGGGCCGGCAGCGTGGGCGCGGCAAGGCACCCGGGGTGCCCGCCACCACGCCGCGCCGGCGCAGGAATTCGACGATGGCGCGCGCATCCTGCCGCGCCAGCGCGTGATCGGTGTCGGCCTCGCCGCGCAGTTCCACCGTGGTGCTGAAGCAGGCCAGTGGCAGCACGGCGCCCGGGAAGCGTTCCCGCAGCAAGAACCAGGGCCGGCTGCAGGCTTCGTCGAAGGGCGAGTCGCCCGATTCGGTGGCCAGCAGAATGGCCTCGGCGCCCAGCAGCGCACCCAGTTCGACCGCCAGGTCCTGCTGCGGCGTCAGCGCGTACAGGTGCAGCGCCGCCTCGGCGTCGCAGTGCAGGTCGAGCACGATGTCGGCGTCGATGGCCAGCGCCAGCAGCCGGTTCTTCAGGTCCTCGGCCGGGTGTGCCGCCGTCAGCCGGGCTGCGGCTTCGCGCAAGGCCCGGCGCACGCAGGCCACGTTGGCCGCAGCGTCGCTGCCGAGCTGGCCGGCCACCGCCGTCGCTGCCGCGGCGCCCAGGTCCGGCACGTGACGGTTGAAGTTGGCGCCGTCAAGCAGGTCGAAACGCCCCTGGTGCTGGCCCAGCCATCGTTGGCCCAGGCCGATGGGGTTCGCATACGGCACCAGCACGATCTCGCCGACCACCTGGCCCGCGTCCTCCAGTGCCAACAGCTGCTCCCGCAGTTGCTGCGCCACCAGCATGGGCGGCACTTCGTCAGCGTGCAGCGCCGCCTGGATCATGGCCTTGGGCCCGCTGCCGGCGCGGCCGAAGCGCAGCACCATGAGGCGCAGGCTGTGGCCGGGCGCGGCGCCGAGCAGTTCGATCGTCTGGACTTGCATCGGCGGCCTCAGACCGTCGGCAGAGGCTGGACAGGGTGCATGCAGACTGCCAGCAGGCGTTGCCTGAGGTGCAATCAAACCGCCAGCAGATGCTGACGATAGTGCAGCATCTCGTCGATCGACTCGTGGATATCAGCCAGCGCGGTGTGCGCCTGCGCCTTCTTGAAGCCTTCCAGCGCCGCCGGCTTCCAGCGCCGGGCCAGTTCCTTCAGCGTGCTCACGTCGACATTGCGGTAGTGGAAATAGGCCTCCAGCCGCGGCATGTAGCGGGCCATGAAACGCCGGTCCTGGCAGATGCTGTTGCCGCACATGGGGCTCTTGCCCTCGGGCACGTACTGCTTCAGGAAGGCGATGACCTGCATCTCGGCCGCGGCTTCGTCGATGGCCGAGGCGCGCACGCGTGCCGTGAGGCCGCTCTTGCCGTGGGTGCCGCGGTTCCAGTTGTCCATGCCTTCGAGCACGGCGTCGCTCTGGTGCACGGCGAAGACCGGCCCTTCCACGCGCACCGTCACCTGCGGGTCGGTCACGACGACGGCGATCTCGATGATGCGGTCGCTGTCGGGCAGCAGGCCCGTCATCTCCAGGTCGATCCAGACCAGGTTGTGCTCGCTGGCCGTCAAACCGTTGTCGCTCATGGTGCCTTGCCCGT
>JAABPT010000267.1 GCA_011391855.1 Burkholderiales bacterium | reverse complement strand
GGCGCGGCGGCGCAGGGACACTGCTCGACGACGAAGCGTGCGAAGGCGGCGTCCAGGCGGCGCATCCAGCCGGCCTCGGCCCAGGCCCGCAGCACCGGCAGCAGTTCATGCCCGGTCATGACGGCACGCCGGTGGCATGCGGCATCAGCGCGTCCAGCGCCGCCAGCAGCGGCAGCGAAGGCGGCACGGCGAAGCAGCCACGCGCCGGACCGCGAATGCCGCGGATGAAGAAATACACCGCGCCACCAAGCTGCCGCGCCGGGTCGTAGCCGGCGCCCAGGCGCTGCCGCAGCAGCCGGTGCAGCGCCAGCAGGTACAGTGCGGCCTGCACGTCGTAGCGGTGTTCGGCCATCGCGGCCTGCAGCGCCTGCGGCGTGTAGTCGGCGTCGCCCGCGCCCAGGGCGTTGGACTTGTAGTCCAGCACCCACCAGCGGCCGCCCTGTTCGAACACGAGGTCGGCGAAGCCCATCAGCATGCCGCGCAGTTCGCGCTCGGGCAGGGCCGGCCGGGCCAGGCCGCCGAGCAGGTGGGTGCGGCACAGCGCGTCTACGCGGCTGGCCACCAGGCCGTCGCTGGGGAACCAGAACTCCATCTCGGGCAGCAGGCGGCCGATGGCGCGCAGCGGTGCGCCGACCGGTGGCAGTTCCGTGGCGACGACAGCCGCCAGCCAGGCTTGCACCGCGGCCGCGCGGTGGCCCCAGCCCTGCTGCTCGCAGCGGCGCTGCAATTGCTGCTGCAGCGCGGGCGAATCGGCGAGTGCAAAACCTTCGCCGGCCAGCCACTCCAGCTGGTCGTGCAGGAAGTTGCCCGGCAGCGCACCGCGCGGGAAGGTGTGCCAGGGTGCGGCGGCGTCGGCTGCGGTGCCCGCCGTGCCGCCCGTCCTGGACGCGTCGGTGGCGGCAAGAGGCCCGGCGATGGCCGTGCTCGACGGCGGCACGGCGCCATCCGCTTCGGCTTCGCCGAACATCGGCTCGGCCGGCGCGGGCACCTCGTCGTCGCGCGCCGCCGCAGCACTCACCGGCCCCGGCATCGCCCGCACCAGCGCCGTGAAGCTGCCGACGGACCAGCGCCGTTCGAAGTCTGCCGCATAGGTGGCCGGCGGGCGCAGCGGTGGCGCCTCGTGGCGCCGGCGCAGCCAGGTCCGGCCAGGCACCTGCGCAGCTTCGACCACGATGCCGGTGCCACCCGCCGCCAGCGCCTGGACCTGGGCTGCCAGCTCGGCCGCAGTCCTGGGCGCGCTGCCGCCGACCAGGCTGCCGAAGGCGCTGCGGTGCGCCACGCATTCATGGCCACGGCTCGCGCTCAGCGCCGCCACACCCAGCCACAACGCGTGGCGGGCGCGGGTCAAAGCCACGTAGAGCAGCCGCAGGTCTTCGCGCAGGCGGTCCTGGTCCGCGGCCGCGACGAGTTCGTCGCTCAGCTCCAGGTGCAGCGTGCGCCGGCCTTCGGCATCGGCCAGGTGCACGAAACGCGTGCGCGCCTTGTCGACGGCGCGGAAGCTGCATGCGAAAGGCAGGAAGACCAGCGGGTACTCCAGCCCCTTCGACTTGTGCACGGTGATCACCTGCACCAGGTCGGCGTCGCTCTCCAGGCGCACGATCTGTTCGTCGCCGCTGCTGCCGCCCTCGCCCTGCACTTGCGCGGCCAGCCAACGGATCAGCGCCTGCTCGCCGTCCAGCTGCGCGCTGGCGGCCTGCAGCAGTTCTGCTAGGTGCAGCACACTGGTCAGGCGGCGTTCGCCGCCGCTGTCGGCATCGCCTGGTTCGCCCGCCGTACCGTCGTCCGGCCCCGCCAGCCAGCGCCCCGGCAGGCCCAGCACATGCAGCGCCCGGCGCAACATGGCCAGCACGCCCTGCCCTTGCCAGACGGCGTGCAACTGGCGGACCTGCTCGCTGCGCACGTCGAAAGTCTCGTCGTCGGCGGCCAGTTGCGCCAGCTCGGCCAGCGACAGGCCGAGCAGCCGCGTGGCCAGCGCGGCGCGCAGCAGCCGCCCGTCCAGCGGCGAGGCCACGGACTGCAGCAGGCGCAGCAGGTCCTGCGCCTCGGGGCTGAGGAAGACCGAATCCTTGTCCGACAGGTAGACCGAGGCCACACCGCGCTGGCGCAGGGCCCGCCGCACGGCCGCCGCCTCGCGGCCGGTGCGCACCAGCACGGCCACGTCGGCCGGCCGCAGGCGCTCGAAGCCCGCGGCCGGGCTGTCGAAGCCGGCGCCGGCATCGCCCAGCAGGGTCACGATGCGCTCGGCGCAGCGCTGCGCATAGGCCTGCAGGCTGCTGCCGGCGTCCTGCAATTCGGCGTCCAGCACCAGCGTCAGCGCGGCAGCGGGTCCTTCCGTGGTGACGAAAGTCTCGCTGCGGCCGCGTGCATCCACCGGCACGAAGGGCAAGGGGTTGGGGTCGACATCGGCCGCCGCTTCCTGGCGGTACAGGAACGCGCCCGCGCCGGCCCGTGCCTCGGCCCGCAGGAAGAGGTGGTTCACCGCGTCCACCAGCGCCTGCGTCGAGCGGTGGTTGGTGCCCAGCACATAGTGCCGCCCGGCGGTGGCGCGGCGCACGGCCAGGTAACTGTGGATGTCGGCGCCGCGAAAGCCGTAGATCGACTGCTTGGGGTCGCCGATGAGCAACAGTGCCGTGGCGTGCGCGTTGTCGGCCACGCGCCACAAGCGGTCGAAGATGCGCGCCTGCACCGGCGAGGTGTCCTGGAATTCGTCGACCAGTGCCACCGGCGTCTGCGCCAGGATGCGTTCGCGCAGCCGTTCGGCGCCTGCGCCGTTGTGCGCCGGGTCCAGCGCTGCGTCCAGGCGGTTCAGCATGTCGGCGAAACCGAAGCTGCCGGCCTGCTGCTTCAGGTGCGCCAGGCGCTGCTGGATGCTCGCTGCGGCGTGCAGGCGCAGCGTCGGCGCCACTGACGGGAGTTCCTCCAGTGCCTGCATCAGCTGCGCAAAGGCCTCGAACTGCGGTGGCAGTTCGACGCGGACCCCGGGTTTGGCCACTTCCTGCAGGCCCTGCGGCGTGAGTCGCGCGGCACCGCTCTTCATATCGGGCCGTTCGGCCTGCGGATCGTCGGCCCAGGCGGCCAGGGCTTCCAGCCAGGCGCTGTAGTGGACCTTCTTCAGCCTCGTCTTTTCGAACGGAAAGGCCTTGCCGTCGTACTGGCCGTCCAGCCAGGCCTGCATCTCGCGCGCGCGCTCCGCCCAGCCACGCTTGAGTTGTTCGAGCCGGGCGGTGCGCACGCTGGCCACGCGCTCGATGCACTCGTCCAGGCTCCCCTGCGCGGCGTCGGCGGGCAACTCCAGTTCGACCAGCGCCTGCGCATCGGCGGCCAGCGCGTCGACGCCGGACCACACACGCAACGCCACGTCCAGCGCCGCGGCGGGCAGCGCATAGATCTGCTGCCGCCAATAGTCGCGCGCGGCCTCCAGCCGCATCGCGCGCTCGTTGGCGGCCAGTTCTTCGTCGAACAGGCAGCCGCTGTCGAAGGCATGTTCGCGCAGCATGCGCTGGCACCAGGCGTCGATGGTGTGCACGGCCGCGTCGTCCATGCTCTCGGCAGCCATTGCCAGCCGCCACGCGGCGCCGCTGCGCGCCGCGCCTTCCGGAT
>JAABPT010000266.1 GCA_011391855.1 Burkholderiales bacterium | reverse complement strand
AGCCACGATCACGGCGATGGCTGCCAACAGCCACGGGCGCCGCAGGTTCATCCTGGCGGCAGCCGCACTTTGGCCAGCGACTTACTGGCGGATTCCAGTGCCAGCGTCCTGAGGTCGTTGAGGATCACGTCCGGGTGCAGAAACGCGGCGCTGTAGATCTCGCGCACCTGCCCTTGCCGATCGAGCAGAAAGACCTTGAGCATGTGAGTACGAGCCCGGGTGGGTGCACCGCTGGCGTCCAGTTCGATCTCCACGTCCTGACCGAAGTCGTCGAGGATCGGCTTGAGGAACTTCGTCGAGTAAGTGGTCAGAAAATGCCAGCGCAGTTCGGTGCTGCGCGCATGCTCCCCACCATAGGCACGCATGGCTTCGGGCGTGTCGTTGAGGGGATCGAAGGACAAGCTGACCAGCCGCACCCGGCCGCGCAGCGCCGGGTCGGCGAGTGCCCGGCGCTTGATGGTGTCGAAGGTCGCGTAGGCCAGTGGGCAGCCGATCGGGTCGGAACAGTAGGTGTAGACGAAGGACAGCAGCGTCAGTGCCCCATGCGTGTAGGTTGAGAGTCGGCGCGGCAGCCGGTTCCCTTCCAGCACCCAGCCATCGGCGGCCGGCTGGATGGGGGGCAATGCATAGCTGCCCGGCGCCGGGGCCACGAAGTCCTGCCTGGGGGCGCCGGAAGGCCACTGCGCCTGCGCGGACGGCACACCTGCGATGCCCGCCACGAAGGCAAGCATGGCGCCGATCGCGCGCCCTCCGCGCATCACCGCTGGGCCGCTGCCACTTGCACCGGTGTTGCATCCAATGACGCGGTGGCATTGGACTTGGCGCTGAACTTCATGTGGTGGGCGCGCCCCAGATTGAGCTTGTAGAAGTCCACCTCGAAGACTTGCTTGAGTTCCTTGCCGTCCCAGTTGTAGGCGCGCAAGGCCTGCTCGTCGTCGGCACCTTTCTTGTCCCAGTTGGCCAGCAGTGACGAAGTGATGTAGACGCGCTTGCCATCCCAGCTCTGCGACACCATGTTGACCTGCTTGCCCGTCACCTTCGAGTAGGTCTGCTTCGGTGCTTCGGGGTTGCTCAGGTCGAAGTAGCGCGTCGTGCCGTCCATGAAGGTGTTGACCCACAGGCCCTTGCCGTCGGCGGTGATCGATATGTCCACCGGCAGCGGGATCTTGGCCGGGTCGCCGATCGTGGCCACATCCTTGGCCTGCCATTGCCCGGCAGCGTCCTGCTTGACGAGCCAGAGCTTGGAGGTCAACGCCGTGGCGGTGATGGCCCAGTTGTCGCCGTCCTTGAGCGACCAGCGGATTTCCAGCGGCGCGCCCGGCACGTCGAACACCTTGGTCGGCTTCATGGCCTTCAGGTCCCACAAGACCATGGAGGCGCCGAAGTTCTTCATCGCGTTGGCATCCTTGATGAGGGTGCCCATGTCCATCATGTAGTTGGTCCAGCCGGTGAAGCTGGACGTGAGCATGGCGTTCTTCTGCGGGTTGATGGCGATGTCGTAGCCGTAGCCGTCGCCGCCGCCGATGTCCTTCATGCCTTTGGGCATGTCGTGGGTGGAGACCAGCTTGCCCTGGTTGCTGTAGACCGCGATGCCGGTGGCGCCGCCGTGGTCCTTGGTGTTGGACAGGGCCTGCACCATCATGCGGCCCGGCAAGGCGTAAAAGGTGTGCGGGCCGACGTAGCTTGTTTTTGACGCCAGGTCCTTGATGGTCTTGACCAGCTTCGGTTTGGCTGGATTGCTGCCGACGTCGAAGACGAAGATCTGGTTGTCGTCCAGCCGCCCCGCCCAGAGGTACTTGCGGTCATCGGTGAACCCCATGTGATGGGCCTCGCCGCGGCCGCCCACCGACAGGGTGTGAATCACCGTACCGTAGGTCTTGCTGGCCGGATCGGAGTCGATCGTCACCAGCTTGTCGGAGCCGTCGCCGATGCCTTTGACTCCGAGCGTCCAGACATGCAGGAACTGCTCCTGGCCCTTGATCAAGCGGCTCGTGTAGGGCGAGTTGCAGGTTTCGTCGGCGAGCGCTTGGCCCACGGGCAGGGCGCACATGGACAGCACGGCAAGGCCCGTCGTGAACGCTCGCATGGAATGGATCTTCATGTCGTCTCCTGCTGTTGTGGTGAACGAAAGCCTACTCTCGTGCGGCACGCCTGGGCATAGGGACAGGCCAGCGTGTCGGCGCGAAGCTGCCGGTCCCGGATCGATCTCTGAGTTTTCTTCAGGGGTTGGCTAGGCTGGGTATTGGACGGGGACGACTCGGGTCACGTCAACTTGCGGTGCAGCATGTGTCGGTGCAGCATGATGTCGGCAACGACTGAAGCGCTCATCCACGCGGCGGGCGAACCACTCGGTGGTCAGCCGGCGCGTGATCTTCGGGCTCTTCAAGACGATGCGCGGCAGCACCGCGCGCGGTTGGATTCGGCCGCTCCGCGCTTCGGCCAGCGCAAACACCTTGGCCAGCAGCGGGCTGCGGTCGAAGTCCTCCCCGTTGCTGCGTTCGAGCTCACGCCGGATCGCTCGGTCGTCCATGCCGATGGCCGCACCCAGGCTGCGCGCGGCGATCTCGGTCTGGCCCGGCTGTGTCGACTGGCCGACGAAGAGGTCGCCATCGAGGTCCAGTGGCCGCCCGACGGCCACCGCCAAGGCCTGCTGGAAGGCGGCATTGCGGCTGGCATAGCGCCCGGCGTTGAAATCGGCAAAGCGATAGATCATGGCCGGCCCGTAGGCTGCCGTGGAATAGCCCAACAGGTGCGCGGTGCCGAAATACAGGCCACCGCGACGTGTGAAGACTTCGTGGCGGATCGATTCCTGTGCCGGAAACGGGTAGGGGTGCGCCTGCACGTGCTCTTCGGCAAACGCGATGCTGACCTGCATCGGCCCGCCAGTGCGCACCGGATTGAAGTTGGCGAACAGTCGCTGGCCCAGCGGCACTTCGTCGATGAACTGCTCGTACATCAGGCTGAGCTCGCGCTCGGTCTTCACCGCATTCAACCGGTCGTCGTAAGACCGGCCATCCGGGGATTGCAGCTTCAGCGCCAGGTTCACGGCCAATTCGGGCACCCCCAGGGCATCGGCGCGGCGCAGGATCTCATCGCGCGCGACCTTCGCCAGGTTGGGCACTGGCGGATCCGGGTTGAAGGTGGACTCCTGTTCGGTGATGGCCAGCACCGCACACACGTTTTCGGTCGAGGGATCCAACTGCAGGCCGGCGAAGACCAGTTGCAGATCGACCGCCCAGGCGGCGCGATGTGCCACCCGCACCGGGATCAGCGCCTCGATGTCGGCCTGGATGCTTTCGGGCGTGCGCTGAGGAGGCTGCCTGGGTGCATCGCCGGCGCAAGCGATGAGCCCGAGCACCATCGCGGCAGCGAGCACGAAACCGCCTTGTCGCCGTGGCCACGAATCAATGCCCGACATGCAGACGCCTGGCATGGCGGGACTCCAGCTGACGGGTCAACGGACTCAACAAGCTCCCTGGCGGGTCGTGGCTACGACCTGAAGCCGATCGCCGTGTGACTGCCGTCGCAATAGGGCTTGTTCTTCGAAGCGCCGCAGCGGCACAGCCAGGCCTGCTGCACGGTCGCGACCTGCTCGCCAAAGACA
>JAABPT010000265.1 GCA_011391855.1 Burkholderiales bacterium | reverse complement strand
CGCGACCACGCCTTCGACCTTGCGCGTCACGGCTTCGGCCACGGCCTTCTCGTCGCTGCTCTTGGCAAAGCCCGACAGCATGACGGTGCCGTTCAGGGTCTCCACGCTGATGGCGCTGGCGTCGACGTTCTTGCTGTCGACCATGCGGGCCTTCACCGCCGTGGTGATGGCGGTGTCGTCGAGATACGCGCCGACCGGTTCCTGGCCGCGCGTGACGGCGCAGCCGGTGACAGTGGCCAGTGCCAGGACGGCGGCAGTGACGGCGAGGACGTGGCGAGTGGTCATGGTGATCTTCCGGTCAGGGGGTCAGGGTCGGGGATGCGGATGCAGTGGCAGGGGCGGCGGCAGTGGCAACCCGCCGCCGGGTCAGTCGGCGAGCCAGCCTTGCAGTTCGTCGGCGTGCTGCTGTTCGTCGCCGAGGATGTCTTCGAGCAGGCGCCTCGTCGTGGGGTCCCGGTCGCCCACCAGTGCGACGAGCTGGCCGTAGCTCTCGATGGCCACGAGCTCGGCCACCAGGTTGGCGCGGATCATCGCCAGCAGGTCGGTGGCGTCGTCGTAGTCTGCGTGGCTGCGCTCGGTCAGCGTGGCCGGCGAGAAGTCGGGCTCGCCGCCGAGTTGGCAGATGCGTCCGGCCAGGCGGTCGGCGTGGGCCAGCTCCTCGTTGGCGTGGACCAGGAATTCCTCGGCGACCTTGGCCGACGCCAGCCCGCGGGCCGTGTAGTGATGTCGTCTGTACCGCAGCACGCATACCAGTTCGGTGGCCAGTGCGTCATTGAGCAGCTTCACCAGGCCGGTGCGCCAGGCAGCGTCAGCCTGCGTGATGGCCTTGCCGTCCAGGCTGCGGCGGGCGGCTTCGATCGCCTTGTCGTCCAGGCGCAGCACGGCAGGGCTGCTGGTCGGCACCGGCTTGAGCAGGGTGGGTTCGTGGGTCTGGGTCATTTTGTCTTTCCCGGTGTCCTGGTGTGGGGCTGGTGCCCGGCGGCGGGTGCACTGCCACCCTGAAAGCCACTCTAAGCAACGGCTGGGGGCGCGCGCATCGGCGAGCAGCCCGGCTTGGTGTAGGACAGCGGGCCTTTCGCCGTGAGCGTGCGCTGTCGCACGGACGATGCTGGTGGACACCGCCAATCTGCGGGCGGCCTAGGCCATTGCCCCGTTGCGTCCTGTTGCGTCCCGTTGCGCGCCGCGCATGAGGCGGGTTCACGGCAGTACCTTGGATCACGACTTCACCGAAAGCAGCACCATGAAGAAACTCTCGGCGCTGTGCCTGCTGGCACTGTCGCCCGCGCTGGCTCTGGCCAGCCTGGTCTCGCCCAGCACCAGCATCAGCGGGAGCGGGTCCTACACCTGGACTTACGGCCTGCAGCTGGAGCCCTTGCAGAAGGGAACACCCGGCCAGCCGACCGTGGTCGATGTGCTGAAGTTCGACCGCTACCGAGTCGACAGCTTCTTCACGATCCATGACTTCGCGGGCTATGTCGAAGGCTCCTGCGCAGGCCCCGCGGGCTGGACCTGCTCGGTCGAAGCCGGGGGCGATGCGCTGGACGACCTTTTGCTCGACGGCGATACCCGCACGGTGGACCTGACCTGGACCACCAAGGCCAGGGCGCTGCACCCGGGCAGCCTCGATGAACGCGGACTGGGCGACTTCTCGGCACAGTCGATCTACGGCGACGCCGCCACGGTGCGCTACACCGCCTATACCGCGGTCAACCCCGGACGCTGGGCGAGTTCCGAGGCCGGCAGCTTCGGCAGCACGCTGGGCCCCATGGCCGGCACCATGATGAGCCTCACGGCCGGCACCCTGCTGAGTCCCGCGGTCAACAGCGTGCCCGAACCCGGTTCGCTGGCCATGGCCGGGCTGGGCCTGTTCCTGGCGGGCTTTGCACGCAGTGGTCGGGAGCGCCGCCCACTGGGCTGAACCAGCGCGGTGGTCTCTGCGCCGCCGGCCCGGGCAGAAACGCTCGCGCCGCAGCGCTGCCGCGGGGGGTGTCGTGAGCGCGGTGGGTCCTGCCGCGGGCAGGATTCGGTGGGACACTGACGCATGACCGCCTTGCGCCGTTTCGCCAGCACGTCGGTATCCGTCGCGCTGTGGGTCGCCGCGTTGCCCGCCCACTCGGGACCCGCGAGTTCGGCCCCCGCCAGCTCGACCCCCGCCAGCGCGGCGCCAGCCGAGTCTGTCGCCACTGCCGCCATCGAGAGGGTCCAGCCGGGCTGGAAGGTGCTGCACTGCGGCATCTCGCGGGGCGTGCTGTACGTGACCTACGTCGACCAAGGCAAGGCCGCCATCGCGCCGGCTTTCGCCACGCCGGCGATTCTCAAGGCTTGCTCGCAAGCAGGCTACCCGGTCGGCACCCCTGCGCCGGAGCGCACGCCCCTGACACCGACCGACCCGCTGGGCAGCGGGTCGGTGCCTGTGCCCAAGCCGCAGCCGCCGGCCACGACCCGTGTGGAACCCAGCTTCGTGGCCCAGGCGAGCGGCAGCGTGGTCGAGATCTCCGGCCGCAACGACGGCGACACGGCTTTCCACTGCGTGATCAACTTCAGCTGGACGTTCGACGACGACCCCAGCGGGCCTCGATCGGTCACGGCGCAGGCCGCGCTGCCGGGCCGACAGCTCAACCGCGTCGTCTTCATCTCCGGCCCGTATCGCAACGTTCGTTTCGTCGGCCTGCCGACATGGCACTGCACCGCGTCCGAATGACGCCGGAGGGCATCTGTCCGATGCGGCATCGCCGGTCCCCCTACGCCCGCCACGCCCGCCATCCCCGCCGGCCACCGCCGGCAACGCTTTCAGGAGGAATCTCTTGGCTTCGCCCCATCCCCGCACCCTGAACCGGATCGAACTGCAGGTCGACCTGAACTACGAGGTCGCTGCCCCCGGCGCCGACTTCATCTTCAATGTCCATGCCGCGCACACACCGAGCCAGATCTTGTCGGCCGAGAGACTCGTGTTGACCCCGGCCGTGGTGTCGCGGACCCACACCGACCCCGCGACCGGCAATCGATACCTGCGGCTGCACGCCGCCCCCGGCACGCTGCAGCTTTCGTATGCGGTGACCGTGGACCTGATGCACCGCCGCAGCGACCCGGCCCAGCTCCAGGAAGCGCCGATCGACCAACTGCCACCCCAGGTGCTGGGCTACCTGTACCCCAGCCGCTACTGCCAGTCGGACCGCTTGCTGACGCTGGCGTCCCACGAGTTCGGAGCGCTGAAGCCGGGCTACGCAAGGGTGCAGGCGATCCGCGACTGGGTGCATGGCCACGCCACCTTCACGTCGCATTCCACCAACTCGAACACCTCTGCGCTCGATACGCTGATCGACCGGGTCGGCGTCTGCCGCGACTTCGCGCACCTGATGATTGCGCTGTGCCGCGCGATGAGCATTCCCGCCCGCTACGCCACCGGCACCGACTACGGCGCCGACCCGACGCTCGGCCCGCCCGACTTCCAGGCCTATGTCGAGGTCTACCTGGGGGATGGCTGGTACATCTTCGACCCCTCAGGTACCGCCATCCCGATGGGCTTCGTGCGCTTCGGCACCGGGCGAGACGCGGCCGACGTGGCCTTTGCCACCATGTTCGGCAGCGTCAAGTCGCATCGGCCCACCGTG
>JAABPT010000264.1 GCA_011391855.1 Burkholderiales bacterium | reverse complement strand
TCAGCCGCCCTGAAGGATTTCCCTATCGCCCATGAGACGGTCCTGGAGGTCATAAACCTAGTCACCTCATTCGGCAGCGGGCCGGGCGCGGTGCGGGCCGTCGATGGCATCTCGCTGCGCCTGCCCGCCGGCAAGACGCTGTGCGTCGCCGGCGAATCGGGCTGCGGCAAGAGTGTCACCGCGCTGTCGATCATGGGTTTGCTGCCCGACAACGCGACCATCGAGTCCGGCGAGATCCTCTTCCGCGGACAAGACCTGGTGACGCTGCCCGCCGCCGACCGGCGCCGCTTGCGGGGCCGCGAACTGGCGATGATCTTCCAGGAGCCGATGACGGCGCTCAATCCAGTGCTGCCCGTGGGTGACCAGATCGCCGAGGTCTACCTGATCCACGGCAGCGCCTCGCAGAAGAAGGCGCGCGAGCAGGCGCTGCAGATGCTCGAAAAGGTGAAGATCCCCGACGCGGCGCGGCGCTACGGCGAGTACCCGCACCAGCTCAGCGGCGGCATGAAGCAGCGCGTGATGATCGCGATGGCCTTGGCCAACCGGCCGGCGCTGCTGATCGCCGACGAGCCGACGACGGCGCTGGACGTCACCATCCAGGCGCAGGTGCTGAACCTGCTGGCCGAACTGCAGCGCGAGATGGGCATGGGCATCGTCTTCGTCACGCACGACCTGGCGGTGGTGGCCGAGATCGCCGACGAGGTGGTCGTCATGTACGCCGGCCGCGTCGTCGAGCGCGCCCCGGTGGTGGACCTGTTCGAACGCCCGGCGCACCCGTACACGATCGGACTGCTGAACGCGCGCCCGCGCGCCGGGCAGACGCGGCACGGCGGAACGCCGCTGAGCGTCATTCCCGGCAGCCTGCCGGCGCCACGGGAACGCGGACAGGGCTGCCGCTTCCGCGCCCGCTGCGCCCAGGTCCACGCCCGCTGCCACGAGGCCGAGCCGCCGCTGCAGACGGTGCGGGACGGCCACGAGGCGGCCTGTTTCCTGCTGTCCCCACCCGCCTGATGGAGACGACACCGCTGCTGCGGGCCCGGGGCCTGGACATGCACTTCCCGATCACCGGCGGCCTGCTCAAGCGCGAGGTCGGCCGCGTGCAGGCCGTCACCGGCGTCGACCTGGCCCTGCACCCGGGCGAGGTGCTGGGCGTGGTCGGCGAATCGGGCTGCGGCAAGACAACGCTGGCGCGGGTGCTCGCCGGCCTGTACACACCCACGCGCGGCCAGGTGCTCGTCAACGGCCGCGACGTGCAGGGGCTTTCGGCTGGCGAGCGCAAGCAGATGGCGCGCCAGGTGCAGATGGTGTTCCAGGACCCGTTTGCGTCGCTCAACCCGCGCCACCGCGTCGGTCGCATCCTGAACCTGCCCTTCGACGTGCACGGACTGCCCGGCGGCGCCGAGCGTGAGCGCCGCATCGCTGAGCTGATGCAGCTCGTCGGCCTGGACGAGCAGCAGTTGCAGCGTTATCCGCACGAGTTTTCGGGCGGGCAGCGCCAGCGCATCGGCATCGCGCGCGCGCTGGCCCTGCAGCCGCAGGTGGTGGTGCTCGACGAGCCGCTGTCGGCGCTGGACATGTCGATCCAGTCGCAGGTGCTGAACCTGCTGGTGACGCTGCAGGAGCAGTTGCGGCTGAGCTATGTCTTCGTCTCGCACGACCTCACGGTGGTGCAGTACCTGTGCGACACGGTGGCAGTGATGTACCTGGGCCGCATCGTCGAGACCGCACCCGCAGCCGAACTGTTCGCGCGCCCGCAGCACCCGTACACGCAGAGCTTGCTGGCCGCCGCGCCGGCGATCGATCCGCGCCGGCGCCGCACGCAGGCGCCGCTGCAGGGCGACGTGCCCAGCCCCAGCAAGCCGCCGCCGGGTTGCGCCTTCCACACCCGCTGTCCGCGCGTCGAGGCGCGCTGTCGCAGCGAGGTGCCGGTGCTGCGCCCGGTTGCCGGGCCACAGCCGGGACACCGCGCCGCCTGCCACCTCATCTGATCGCATGCATCAGACCACTCCTTGACGACGCCGGAGATCCCATGAAGCCCAACATCCTGATCGCCGCCGCTCTGAGCATCGTGCTGTCGGTGTTCGCGCTGCCCCGCGATGCGGTCGCGCAACAACCGAAGGTGCTGAACTACGCGCGCGCGGCGCAGTTCGAGTCGCTCGACCCGCCGCGGCAGTTCGACTCCACCTCGCACGACCTCGTGAGCATGGTCTACAGCTCGCTGCTGAAGTACTCCTATCTGGAGCGGCCGTTCAAGCTGGAACCGGACCTGATCGAGCGCATGCCCGAGCTCAGCGCCGACCGCATGACGCTGACCTTCAAGCTGAGGAAGGGCATCCGCTTTCGCGACGACAAGAGTTTTCCCGGCGGCAAAGGGCGCGAACTCACTGCCGACGACGTTCTGTTCTCGCTGCGCCGCTTTGCCGACGCGAACGTCAACCACAAGAGCTGGTTCCTGATGGAAGGCGCGGTGGTGGGGCTGGACGCCTACCGTGCCGCCACGGCCAAGGCCGGGCCCAAGGGCGACAGCTCCAAGCTCGCCGTCGAAGGCTTCAGGAAGATCGACAGCCACACCTTCACGATCCGCCTGACCAAGCCCAACCCGCTGTTCCTGTTTGCGCTGGCGACGTCTGCCACCGCCATCGTCCCGCCCGAGGCGGTGGCCACCTATGGCGACCAGCTCGCGGTGAATCCGGTGGGCACCGGCCCGTTCACGATCGACAAGGTCGAGCGCAAGGGCGTGCTGCGCTTCGTGAAGAACCCCAACTACCACGGCACCTACCCGACAGTGGGCGAGCCGGGCGATGCCGAGAAAGGCCTGCTCAAGGATGCCGGCAAGAAGCTGCCGCTGGTGGACGTGGTCGAGATGCCGCTGATCGAGGAAGCCCAGCCCGCGATGCTCAAGTTCCTGAAGGGCGAGCTCGACTGGCGCGGCCTGGACCGCGCCAACTTCACGAAGATGATCGTCCGCTCCGGCGACGGCGACTGGAAGCTGAACGACGAATTCGCGACCAAGTTCAACATCTACTGGACGCCTGGCACCAACATGCAATACACCGCGTTGAACCTGCGCGACCCGCTGCTCGGCGGCAACAAGAAGCTGCGCCAGGCGCTGGCGCATCTGGTGGACACGCAGGCCGAGATCGACGTGCTGCGCAACGGCCGCGGCGTCAAGCTCAAGAGCATCGTGCCGCTGCCTTTGCCCGGCAACGAGCGCGAGACCGGCGCGACCACCTACACCTACGACGTGGCCCAGGCCAAGAAGCTGCTCGCCGAGGCCGGGTTCCCCGAGGGCAAGGGCTTGGCGCCTCTGATCGTCATCTACGGCGGCACCGATGCCGCGACGCGCACCAGCGCCGACCTGACGAAGGCCAAGTTCGCCGCGGCCGGCGTGCAGATCAAGCCGGTGTTCACCGACTGCCCCACCTTCATCCGCAACCAGGAAAGTGGCGCCTTCCAGCTGACCGACAGCGGCTGGCTGGCCGACTACCCCGACCCCGAGAACTTCTACCAGCTGCTCTACAGCAAGAACGGCCCGCCCGGCCCCAACCATTCGGGTTTCAACAACGCGGCCTACGACAAGGCCTACGAAACCGCACGCTGGATGCCCCATGGCCCGG
>JAABPT010000274.1 GCA_011391855.1 Burkholderiales bacterium | reverse complement strand
CTGGACATCCTCATCATCCGCGAACTCACCGGCGATATCTATTTCGGCCAGCCGCGCGGCCGCCGCATCGCCACCGACGGCCACTTCCCCGGCGCCGAGGAAGCCTTCGACACCATGCGCTACAGCCGGCCGGAGATCGAGCGCATCGCGCATGTGGCCTTCCAGGCCGCGAGGAAGCGTGCATCAGGAAGCGGCCGCCAGGGCGCCCGCGGGAAGGTCACCAGCGTCGACAAGGCCAACGTGCTGGAGACGTTCCAGTTCTGGAAGGACGTGGTCACCGAGGTCCACGCCCAGTACCCCGACGTGGAGCTGCAGCACATGTACGTCGACAACGCCGCCATGCAACTGGTGAAGGCGCCGAAGGCCTTCGACGTGGTCGTCACCGGCAACATGTTCGGCGACATCTTGAGCGACGAAGCCGCCATGTTGACGGGTTCCATCGGCATGCTGCCCAGTGCGTCGCTGGACAAGGACAACAAGGGCCTGTACGAGCCCAGCCACGGCAGCGCGCCCGACATCGCCGGTAAGGGTGTTGCAAACCCGCTGGCTACAATTCTTTCCGCTGCCATGATGCTTCGTTATTCGCTCCAACAGCCTGCCGCGGCCGACCGCATCGAGTCGGCCGTGAAGGCCGTGCTCAGCGCCGGTTTGCGCACGCCGGACATCTGGAGCGAAGGCACGGCCAAGGTTGGCACGCGCGAGATGGGTGATGCGGTCGTGGCCGCCATCACCGGCACCAAGATCACCAAGATTACCCAGAGCTGACCGCTCTCGGATCGTCTCGCCCCGTTCTGGACCCCGGCGAAACGAGCCGGGAGCACCAGGGGTCCGCACTACGGAAAGGCAAGACTGAAATGGCACTCTCGAACAACCCCCGTGTGGGACTCGTCGGCTGGCGCGGCATGGTCGGCTCGGTACTGATGGACCGCATGCGCGCCGAAGGCGACTTTGCGCTCATCGAGCCGGTCTTCTTCAGCACCAGCAATGCCGGTGGTGCGCTGCCGGCGGCCATCGCCGGCCTGGCCAAGAACGAGGCCACGCTGCACGACGCCAACGACCTGGCGGCGCTGAAGGCCTGCGACATCGTCATCACGGCCCAGGGCGGCGAATACACCAAGGCCGTCTACCCGCAACTGCGCGCTGCCGGCTGGAAGGGCTACTGGATCGACGCCGCCAAGACGCTGCGCATGAACGACGACGCGGTGATCGTGCTCGACCCGGTGAACCAACCCGTGATCGAAAGCGCGCTGGCCAAGGGCGTCAAGGACTTCATCGGCGGCAACTGCACCGTGAGCTGCATGCTCATGGGTGTGGGGGCGCTCTTCAAGGCCGACCTCGTGGAATGGATGACGGCCACCACCTACCAGGCGGCCAGCGGCGGCGGTGCGCAGCACATGCGCGAACTGCTCACCCAGTTCGGCACCCTCAACGCGGCGGTGCGCCCGCTGCTCGACGACCCCGCCAGCGCCATCCTGGAAATCGACCGCCAGGTCGCCGCCACCCAGCGCGGCCTGTCGGCCGAGGCAACGAAGAATTTCATGGTGCCGCTCGCGGGCAGCCTGATTCCGTGGATCGACAGCGACCGTGGCGACGGCACCAGCCTGGAAGAGTGGAAGGGCGGCGCCGAAACCAACAAGATCCTGGGCCGTGGCCCGGGCTTCGGCAGCCAAGCCACGCCCATCGATTCCATCTGCGTTCGCGTGGGCGCCATGCGCTGCCACAGCCAGGCCTTGACGATCAAGCTCAAGAAAGACGTCCCTTTGGCCGACATCGAACAGATGATTGCCAACGACAACGCCTGGGTACGTTTCGTGCCCAATACCCGTGAAGCCACGGTGCGCCAGCTCACGCCGGTGGCGGTGACGGGCACCATGGAAATTCCGGTCGGCCGCGTGCGCAAGCTGGCGCTGGGGCCGCAGTACCTGGGCGCCTTCACCATCGGCGACCAGCTGCTGTGGGGCGCGGCCGAGCCGCTGCGCCGCATGCTGCGCATCCTGCTCCAGCATTGATGCCAAAGCCCGTTGCCAGCCGACAACAGGCCGGCCATGGGCCGGAAACAAGGTATTTCGTCGCCGATCATCAGCCTCTGCATGAGTTTGCGCTCCTATATGCTTGATGTTGTTGCGATTTTTCGCCTTCTCGTCAACCGACCTCGGTGTCGGATGAAGGCGGCATGAAGAGAGACGGCGGCTGGCCTGGCAAGAGCGTTCGGGCGGATCGCATTGGGGGAAATGCCTTGACATACCGTTCGACAAACGCGGCGCGCTTTGCGCTCAACGGGGTGGCGCTGGCCGCCGCCTGCCTGTGGGGCACGCAGGCCTGGGCGCTGGGCCTGGGCCGGCTCACCGTGCAGTCGGCGCTGGGTGAGACCTTGCGCGCCGAAATCGAGGTCACCAGCATCACGGCCCAGGAAGCCGAGTCGCTGAAGCTGCGCGTGGCGCCGCCAGAGGCCTACCGTGCCGCGGGCGTCGAGTACAACCCCGTGCTGCCGTCGGCCGTGGTGCAGGTGGTGCGGCGGCCCGACGGCCGCTCCGTGCTTCGTGTCACCAGCGACCGCGCCGTGCTGGAGCCGTTCGTCGACGTCATCGTCGAGGCCACCTGGGCCTCGGGCCGGCTGGTGCGCGAATACACGCTGCTGTTCGACCCCCCCGGCTCGCGCGCGGCGCAGGCGGCTGCGCCCGTGCTGTCGCCGGCGCCGGCCCCGGCAGCGCAGGCGCCCGTGACCGCGGCCGCGCGTCCAGCTCCAACACCGGTTCCTGCACCGGTCCCCACACCCATGGCCGCACCCGCCCCGGCGGCCGCTCAGGCGCCGGCGCCCGCGCCTGCGCCACGACCGTCCCCGGCTGAAGCGCCGCGACCGGCGGCCCCTGCGCCGGCCGTGGCATCCGCCGCCGGCGCCGACAGCGTTCGCGTCAAGGCCGGTGACTCGCTCAGCCGCATCGCCACGCGCACACAGCGCCCGGGTATCTCGCTCGACCAGATGCTGGTGTCGCTGTTCCGTGCCAACCCGCAGGCCTTCATGGGCGAGAACATGAACCGCCTGAAGGCGGGTGTCGTGCTGTCGGTGCCTGCCACGGAAGAGGCGGCCCGCGTCGCGCCGCAGGAAGCGCGCGAGATCATCGTCGCGCAGAGCAACGACTTCGCCGCCTACCGCCAGCGGCTGGCCTCGGGCGGCACGGCGCAGGCCGCCACCGCGCCGGCGCGCCAGGCCGCCGGCCAAGTGCAGACCCAGGTGGAAGACCGCCGACAGGCCGCCGCCCCCACGCCCGACCGGCTGACGCTGTCGCAGGGGGCGGTGCAATCTGCGGCCCCTGCCGCCAGTGCCGCGCCGGCCGCGGCCGACAAGGACCCAGGCACCCGGCTGGCCGAACTGGCGCGCAACGTCGAAGAATTGAAGCGCCTGCAGGGCGGGGCGGCAACAGCCGCGGCCGGCCCGGCCGTTGCGCCGGCGCCAACGCCAGCGGCGGCACCGGCCGCCGCACCGGCACCGGCACCGGCATCCCCCGCACCCGCTGCCGCCACACCCGCACCCGCGGTTGTCGCCCGAGCCCCTGCGCCACCAGTGGCGCGGCCCGCCCCGCCGGCCGCACCGGCGCCGGCTGCGGCGCCGGCTGCGGCGCCTGCCGAAGGCGGTCTGCTCGAGTCGCTGCTGGACAACCCGCTGCTGCTGCCGGGTGCCGGTGTGCTGGTGGCGCTGCTCGCCGGCCTGGGCCTGTGGCGCCTGCGCGGGCGCATGCGCCGGCCGGCGGGTGAAACCTCGTTCCTGGAAAGCCGTCTCCAGCCCGACTCCTTCTTCGGCGCCAGCGGCGGCCAGCGCATCGATACCCGCGAGACGACCGCCAACACCACCGCGGGCGGTTCGTCGTCGATGAGCTACTCGCTGAGCCAGCTCGACGCCATCGGCGACGTCGACCCGGTGGCCGAGGCCGACGTCTACCTGGCCTACGGCCGTGACCTGCAGGCCGAGGAGATTTTGAAGGAGGCGATGCGCGCCACGCCGGAGCGCATGGCCATCCGCACCAAGCTGCTCGAGGTCTATGCCAAGCGGCGTGACATCAAGAGCTTCGAACTGCTGGCCACGCAGTTGCACAGCCTGACGCGTGGCGAGGGCGAGGACTGGGCGCGGGCGCAGGAGTTGGGTCTGGGCATCGATCCCGACAATGCGCTGTACCACCCCGGTGGCCGGCCCGGCGAGGTGCTGGGCGCGCAGGGCCTGCCGGTGGAGGCGCTGGGCGCTTCGACGGTGCCGCACACCGCGCCCGCGAAGCCGCCCGCCTTTGAGCCGTCGCCCGACGCCACCCTCGACGCCACGCTCGACGACGACATGGGGCTCGACCTGGAATTGGACCTGTCGCACGGAAGAGCCAGCGAGCCGCCGGTGCCGCCGCAAGAGGCCACCATGCCCTTCAGGTCGGGGCCAACGCCGAGAGACAACGAGCCGCTGGATCTCGAACTGCTGGACGACGAGCCCCGGACGAACCCGGCCGGTCGCGCCGGCACCCCGGGGTCGGCGTCCGCCGCACCGCAGCCGCTGGCGCCCGGCGGCGACCTGGATTTCGACCTCGGCGACCTGTCGTCGCTGGGTGCGCCGCCAGCGCCGGTCAGCACGACGCCGGCGCCCTTGCCCGACGATGCGCTGGACTTCGGAGACTTCAGCATCGGCTCGCCGCCCCCGCCGCCCGTTCCCGCCGACGGCGACCCGCTGGCGCGCAAGCTCGAACTGGCCGAGGAATTCCGCCAGATCGGCGACGTCGAGGGTGCGCGCGACCTGCTCGAAGAGGTGGTGGCCAAGGCCGAAGAAGGTGCGCTGCGGTCCAAGGCGCAGGGCATGCTCGACACGCTGGGCTGAGTTGCAGCGACTGGCGCTGGGCCTGTCTTACCGCGGGCAGGGCTACCACGGCTGGCAGTCGCAGCCCGACGGCCGCACCGTGCAGGACGCGGTGGAGGCGGCGCTCATGGCCTTTGCCGCCGAGCCGGTGGTTACCGTCTGCGCCGGCCGCACCGACAGCGGCGTACATGCGCTGAACCAGGTCGTGCACATCGACACCGGCATCGAGCGCGATGTCTTTGCCTGGGTGCGCGGCACCAACCGCTACCTGCCGCACGACATGGCGGTGCAGTGGTGCCAGCCGGTGTCCGCCGGCTTTCACGCCCGCAACAGCGCGCGCGGACGCCGCTACCGCTTCGTCGTGCTGGAGTCGCCCACGCGGCCGGCACTGGAGCACGGACTGGTGGGCTGGGTCTTCCGGCCGCTGGACGGCCAGGCCATGCGCGCTGCCGCGGCGCAGGTGCTGGGCGAGCACGACTTCAGTTCCTTTCGCGCCGCCGGCTGCCAGTCGCCGACGCCGGTGAAGACGCTGCGCAGTTTGGAGATCAGCCGCCGCGGCGCTTACTGGCGCTTCGACTTCGATGCCAATGCCTTCCTGCACCACATGGTGCGCAATCTCATGGGCTGCCTGCTGGCGGTGGGCAGCGGTCGCCAGGCGCCCGGCTGGATGGCCGAGGTGCTGGCCGCGCGCAGCCGCGACGCCGCGGCGCCGACCTTTCCGCCCGAGGGTCTGTACTTCCTGGGCCCGTACTACGATGCGGTGCATGCCATCCCCCAGCACACCGCCGCCATGGACTGGATCGCCTGAGACTGCGGGCGGCGGCCTGGGCGGCCCTCCCGCGGGTGCTCGCACCCGGATCAAGATCTGCGGCCTCACACGCGAGGCCGACGTCGACGCCGCCGTAGCGGCCGGTGCCGACGCGCTGGGCTTCGTGCTCTGGCCAGGCAGTGCGCGCCATGTCACGCCCGAACGCGCAGCCTTGCTGGCCGGCCGCCTGCCGCCTTTCGTGACGCCGGTGCTGCTCTTCGTCAATGCCAGCGCCGGCGAAGTGCGCCGCGCCGTCGACCTGGCGCCGCTGGCGCTGCTGCAATTCCACGGCGACGAAACGCCGGCACAGTGCGCCGCAGCCCGTCGCCCCTACTTGCGCGCCGCGCGCATGGCGCCGGATATCGATTTGTTAGACTTCGCGGCTCGTTTCCAAGGTGCACAAGCCCTGCTGCTCGACGCCCATGTGGCCGGTTACGGCGGGGCCGGAAAGGTCTTCGATTGGTCTCGGATTCCAGCAAGCGTTCCCTGTCCGCTCGTTTTGTCTGGTGGGTTGAATCCTGCCAACGTGACCGACGGCGTACGGCGCGTGCGGCCCTGGGCCGTTGACGTGAGCTCCGGCGTGGAGCAGTCCCCGGGCATCAAGGATGCAGGGCTGATGCGCCGGTTCTGCCAGGCGGTGCGCGAGGCCGACCCAAGCCTCACCGCCTGAAGACCATACAGGCCGCGCCAAGCCCCTCGGCGCCGGCCACAGCACAGGAATCCCCATGTTCGACTACCACCAGCCCGACGCCCGCGGGCATTTCGGGCCCTACGGCGGCACCTTCGTCGCCGAGACGCTGATCCACGCGCTGCGCGAGCTCGAGGCGAATTACGACCGCTATCGCCAGGACGCCGAGTTCATGGCCGAATTCCGCCACGAACTGCAGCATTTCGTCGGCCGGCCGAGCCCCGTGTACCACGCCGCGCGGCTGTCGCGCGAGGTGGGCGGCGCGCAGATCCACTTGAAGCGCGAGGACCTGAATCACACCGGCGCGCACAAGATCAACAACACCATCGGCCAGGCGCTGCTGGCGCGCCGCATGGGCAAGCCGCGCGTGATTGCCGAGACCGGTGCCGGCCAGCATGGCGTGGCCACGGCCACCATCTGCGCGCGCTATGGCATGGAATGCGTGGTCTACATGGGCAGCGAGGACGTCAAGCGCCAGAGCCCGAATGTGTACCGCATGCACCTGCTCGGCGCGAAGGTGGTGCCGGTGGACAGCGGCAGCCGCACGCTGAAGGACGCGCTCAACGAGGCATTGCGCGACTGGGTGACGAACGTGGAGAACACCTTCTACATCATCGGCACCGTGGCCGGCCCGCACCCCTACCCGATGATGGTGCGCGACTTCCAGCGCGTCATTGGCGACGAATGCCTGCTGCAGATGCCGACGCAGATCGGTCGTGAAGGCGCGCAGCCCGACGCCGTGATCGCCTGCGTGGGTGGCGGCAGCAATGCCATGGGCATCTTCTACCCCTACATCCCGTTTGATGCGACGCGGCTGATCGGCGTCGAGGCGGCGGGGCAGGGCCTGGCCAGCGGCAAGCATGCGGCCTCGCTGTCGGCCGGCTCGCCCGGCGTGCTGCACGGCAACCGCACCTACCTGCTGCAGGACGCCAACGGCCAGATCACCGAGACGCATTCCATCTCGGCTGGGCTCGACTATCCAGGCGTCGGCCCCGAGCATGCCTACCTGAAGGACATTGGGCGCGCTGAATACGTGGCGGTGACCGACGACGAGGCGCTGGCGGCCTTCCACCGCCTGTGCCGCACCGAGGGCATCATCCCGGCGCTGGAATCCAGCCACGCAGTGGCCTACGCCATGACCCTGGCTGCGACGATGCGGCCCGACCAGCACCTGCTGGTGAACCTGTCGGGTCGTGGCGACAAGGACATCGGCACCGTGGCCGACCTCACCGGCGCCGAGTTCTACTGCCGGCCTTCGTGCCGCGGGCAGAGCGTCAAGGGGGCCGGCCCTCACCCCAGCCCTCTCCCGCAAGCGGGAGAGGGGGCCATGCATTCCCCCTCTCCCCCGGCCACGGGGGAGAGGGCCGGGGTGAGGGGGAGGTCGGCATGAGCCGCATCCAGAACACCCTGGCCACGCTGAAGGCGCAAGGCCGTACCGCGCTGATCCCCTACGTTACCGCCGGCGACCCCTACGCCGACGCCACGCCGGAGATCATGCAGGCGCTGGCCGACGGCGGCGCCGACATCATCGAACTCGGCGTGCCGTTCAGTGACCCCATGGCCGACGGTCCCGTCATCCAGAAGGCCAGCGAGCGTGCGCTCTCGCGCGGCATCGGCCTGCCGCAGGTGCTGGCCATGGTGCGCGACTTCCGCCGCGACAACAGCC
This sequence comes from Burkholderiales bacterium, assembly GCA_011391855.1. Lineage (GTDB taxonomy): Bacteria > Pseudomonadota > Gammaproteobacteria > Burkholderiales > Burkholderiaceae_C > Rubrivivax. Next base: position 11,496 of record JAABPT010000274.1, on the reverse strand, counting down.
GCACGCCGGTGGTGCTGATGGGCTACGCCAACCCGATCGAACGTTACGACCAGCGCGAAAGCCCAGGCGTTGGCGGCGCCTTCATCCGCGACGCCGCCGCCGCCGGCGTCGACGGCGTGCTGGTGGTGGACTACCCGCCCGAGGAATGCGAGACCTTCGCCGCGCGGCTGAAGGCGGCCGGGCTGGACCTCATCTTCCTGCTTGCGCCCACCTCCACCGAGGAGCGCATGGAACAGGTCGGGCGCATCGCCACCGGCTATGTCTACTACGTGTCGTTGAAGGGCGTCACGGGCGCCGGCCACCTGGACACCGCCGCCGTGGCGGCGATGGTGCCGCGCATCCGTGCCCACGTGCAGGTGCCGGTGGGCGTGGGTTTCGGCATCCGCGACGCGGCCACCGCGCGCGCCGTGGCACAGGAGGCCGACGCGGTGGTGATCGGCTCGCGGCTGATCCAGATCCTGGAAACCGAGACACGCCACAATGCGCCTGCCGCAGCGCGCGGCTTCATGGCCGAGATCCGCGCCGCCCTGGACGCCTGAACCGCAGGAGAGCAATCCGATGAGTTGGCTTGAGAAACTGCTGCCACCGAAGATCCAACCCACCGACCCGGCCGGGCGCCGTGTCGTGCCCGAGGGTCTGTGGATCAAGTGTCCTGCGTGCGAAACGGTGCTCTACAAGACCGACCTGGAGCAGAACCTCAATGTCTGCCCCAAGTGCGACCACCACCACCGCATCGGTGCACGGCCGCGGCTCGACGCCTTCCTGGACCCGGAAGGGCGCTGGGAGATCGGCCAGGAGGTGCTGCCGGTCGACGCGCTGAAATTCAAGGACAGCAAGAAATACCCGGCGCGGCTGAAGGCGGCGCTGGAGAGCACCGGCGAGACCGACGCGCTGGTGGTGGTGGGCGGCGCGGTGATGAGCGTGCCGCTGGTGGCCGCCTGCTTCGAATTCGAATTCATGGGCGGGTCGATGGGTTCGGTGGTGGGTGAACGCTTCGTGCGCGGCGTCGAAGCCGCGGTCGAGCAGAAAGTGCCCTTCGTCAGCTTCACCGCCACTGGCGGCGCGCGCATGCAGGAGGGGCTGCTGAGCCTGCTGCAGATGGCCAAGACCAACGCCTCGCTGACGCGCCTGGCCAAGGCCGGGCTGCCGTACATCAGCGTGCTCACCGACCCCACCATGGGCGGTGTCTCGGCCAGCTTCGCCTTCGTCGGCGACGTGGTCATTGCCGAACCCAAGGCGCTGATCGGCTTCGCCGGCCCGCGCGTGATCGAAAACACGGTGCGCGAGAAGCTGCCCGAAGGTTTCCAGCGCAGCGAATTCCTGCTCGGCACCGGGGCGCTGGACATGATCGTCGATCGGCGGCAACTGCGCCCGACCATCGCCAGAATGCTGGCGATGCTGCAACGCCAGAGCGCAGATGCGGTCGCCTGACGGAACACCTCCATCACTCCATTCCAGCCGGGCCGTTTGCGGCCCGGTTCCACTTCGATGACCGCACCCGCCACCCTGCAGGAATGGCTCGCCCATTGCGCGCGCCTGCACCCCAAGACCATGGACCTGTCGCTGGAGCGCACGGTGGAAGTGGCGCGGCGGCTGGGCATCCAGTTCCGTGTTCCGGTGATCACGGTGGCCGGCACCAACGGCAAGGGCTCCACCTGCGCCATGATCGAATCCATCGCGCGCCACGCCGGCTACCGCACGGGGCTGTACCAGAAGCCTGAACTGGTGCACTTCGAGGAACGCTGCCGCCTCGGCGGCGAACCGGTGGCCGCCGAGGCGCTGCTGCCGCACTTCGAGGCCGTCGAAACCGCGCGTGGCGAGATCGCGCTGACGCAGTTCGAATTCAGCACCCTGGCCATCGCGCGGCTGCTCTCGCTGGCGGCGCTGGACCTGGTGATCCTGGAAGTGGGCCTGGGCGGGCGCTTCGACTCGGTCAACGCCTTCGACACCGACTGCGCAGTGATCACCAGCATCGCGCTGGACCACATGGAATATTTGGGCAACGACCGCGAGTCCATCGGCCTGGAAAAGGCGCAGATCATGCGGCCGGCCAAGCCGGCGGTGGTGAGCGACCCGCTGCCGCCGGCCAGCGTGGTGGCGCACGCCGAGGCCATCGGCGCCGACCTGTGGCTGGTGGGCCGCGACTTCAACCACCGCGGCGACCGCCAGCAGTGGGCCTGGAGCGGTCGCGGACGGCGCTACCACGCACTGTCGTATCCAGCACTGCGCGGTGCCAACCAGTTGCTCAACGCCGCCGGCGCCATCGCCGCGCTCGAGGCCTTGCGCGAGCGGCTGCCGATCAGCGCCCAGGCCATCCGCAACGGCCTGGCGATGGTGGAACTGCCGGGCCGCTTCCAGATCGTGCCGGGGCAGCCGGCGCTGGTGCTCGACGTGGCGCACAACCCGCAGGCGGTGGCCGCGCTGGCCGTCAACCTGGACGCGATGGGCTTTTTTCCGCGCACGCACGCCGTCTTCGGCGCCATGCGCGACAAGGACATCCCGGAGTTGCTGGCCAGGATGGTGCCCCTGGTCGACGTCTGGCATTGCTGCGACCTGCCGACGCCGCGCGCTGCCACGGCGGCCGAACTCGCCGATCAGGTGCAAGCGGCCCTGGTTGGCAGACGCGGCGAGCCAGTGCAGGTGCATACGCACGCCAGCCCGGCCGACGCACTGCGCGACGCCGCGGCGGCCGTCGACCCCGCCGATAGAATTGTGGTTTTCGGGTCCTTCTACACCGTGGGTGGTGTGCTCAAGAAGGGCCTGCCCCGGCTGAGCGCGCCCCACCTGGGCTGACTCGGCCGGCCGACCCCCAAGGCTGTTCCGCCACCTGCATGCGTCTGCCCTTTCTGCGTTCCAAGGACCCGGCCCCCGAGCGCCCTGCGCGTGCGGCCATGGCCGACGACGCAACGGTGGTGGAGGAGGCTCGCACACGCGCCCGGCGGCGGCTCGTGGGCGCCGGGGTGCTGCTGCTGGCTGGCGTGATCGGCTTTCCGCTGCTCTTCGAGACCCAGCCGCGCCCGCTGCCGGTGGACACGCCCATCGAGGTGCGGCCGCGCGAGTTGGCTGCGGCACCGGCACTCCCGCCAGCCACCACGCCGCGGCCTACCGCCGTGCCTGCACCGCCGCCGGATGCCGGTTCGGAGGTGCCCGCAGGTGCGACTCTGGATTCAGGCGCTGCGCCAGGCGCCGGCGATCCGGCCAGCGCTGCCGATGCGTCTGGGGTGGTGTCGGCGCCAGCCCCCGCCGCCAGCGCTGCGGCGCCAGTTTCGCCCCGACCCGCGGCCGACTCGGTGGATCGGCCTGCACCTGCAACTGCGTCTGCCCCTGCCGCAACGCAGCCGCCTGCCGCCCCCAGTGTGGCCGCGGCGCCTGCCGCACCGGCCGCGCGCCCGGACGACGGCGGGCGCGCCCGAGCCCTGCTCGAAGGCGGCGCCTCGGCGCCCACCGCCGGGCGCTTCGTGGTGCAGGTTGGCGCCTACAGCGACCCTGGCGCCTTGCGCCAAGCCCGGCAGCGCGTGGAAAAGCTCGGGCTTCAGACCTACACCCAGGTCGTCAACACGGCGGCCGGCCCGCGCACACGGGTGCGCATCGGCCCCTACGCCAGCCGCGAACAGGCCGACGCCGCGGCAGCCAAGATCAAGGCGGCCGGGCTGCCGGCGGCGATTCTGGTGCTGTGATGGCGTGGCCCGCCTTGCCCTGGATCGACTGGCTGCTGCTGGCCGTGCTGGCGGCTTCGGTGCTGGTGGGTTTCGTGCGCGGCCTGGTCTACGAAGCGCTGGCGCTGGCGGGCTGGGTGGTGGCCTGGTTCGCGGCGCAATGGGCGGCGCCACAGCTCGCGCCGCATTTGCCGCTCGGCGAGTCCGGTTCGGCGCTGCAGCTCGGTGCGGCCTTCGCGCTGGCCTTCTTTCTGGCCCTCGTGGTCTGGGGCTTGCTGGCGCGGCTGGTGCGCATGCTGGTTCATGCCACACCGCTTTCGCTGCTGGACCGCATGCTGGGCAGCGGCTTCGGCGTCTTCCGCGGCCTGGTGCTGCTGCTGGCGGTGGCCACCGTGGTGACGCTCACGCCGGCCGCACAATCGGAACCCTGGCGCGGCTCGCAAGGCGCGCAGTTGCTGGGGCAGGCACTGCACTCGCTCAAGCCCCTGCTGCCCGATTCGGCAGCGCGCCTGCTGCCCGCCTGAACCCGCAACCCCACGGAAGACACCCCCCATGTGCGGCATCGTCGGCGTCATCTCCCAGGCGCCCGTCAACCAGCTGATCTACGACGCGCTGCTGCTGCTGCAGCACCGCGGGCAAGACGCCGCGGGCATCGTCACGATGCAGGGCACGCGCTGCTTCATGCACAAGGCGCGCGGCATGGTGCGCGACGTCTTCCGCACCCGCAACATGCGTTCGCTGCCCGGCAGCGTGGGCCTGGGCCAGGTGCGCTACCCCACCGCCGGCAATGCCTACAGCGAGGAAGAGGCGCAGCCTTTCTACGTGAATGCGCCGTTCGGCATCGTGCTCGTGCACAACGGCAACCTGACCAATGCGCCGGCGCTGAAGGCTGAACTGGTGCAGGTGGACCGCCGCCACATCAATACCGACAGCGACACCGAGGTGCTGATCAACATCCTGGCCCACGAATTGCAGTTCGCCGCGCGCGACCTGCCGCTCACGCCGGTGGAAATCTTCAAGGCCGTGGCCGCGGTGCACCGGCGCGTGAAGGGGTCGTATGCGGTGATCGCACTCATCGCCGGCTACGGTCTGCTGGCCTTCCGCGACCCCTACGGCATCCGCCCGCTGTGTTTCGGTGAGGGGCCGGCGACAGACGAACTCAACGGCCGCTCGGTCATGGTGGCCAGCGAATCGGTGGCGCTGGAAGGCACCGGCCACCGCATGACGCGCGACGTGGCGCCCGGCGAGGCCATCTTCATCGACCTGGAAGGCCGCCTCCACGCCCGCCAGTGCGCGCTGGACCCCAAGCTCTACCCGTGCATGTTCGAGTACGTCTACCTGGCGCGGCCCGACTCGGTGCTGGACGGCATTTCCGTCTACCACGCGCGGCTCAATCTGGGCGAGACGCTGGCGCAACGCGTCATCAGCACCATGCCGCCGAGCGAGATCGACGTCGTCATTCCCATCCCCGAAAGCAGCCGGCCCAGCGCCATGCAGCTGGCGCACCGCATCGGCAAGCCCTACCGCGAAGGCTTCGTGAAGAACCGCTACGTGGGCCGCACCTTCATCATGCCGGGGCAGGGCGTGCGCAAGAAGAGCGTGCGCCAGAAGCTCAATGCCATCGGCATGGAATTCAAGGGCCGCAACGTGTTGCTGGTCGACGACTCCATCGTGCGCGGCACCACCAGCAAGGAGATCGTGCAGATGGCGCGCGAGGCCGGTGCGCGCAAGGTCTACATGGCCAGCGCCGCGCCGCCAGTGCGTTTCCCCAATGTCTACGGCATCGACATGCCGACCAAGGAAGAGCTGATCGCGCATAACCGCAGCCTGGAGGAGATCCGCGCCTACATCGGCGCCGACGCGCTGATCTACCAGGACGTGGACGCGATGAAGCGCGTTGTGGGCGCGCTCAACCCCAAGCTCGACGGTTTCGAGGCGAGCTGCTTCGACGGCGTCTATATCACCGGCGATGTCAGCGCCGAGGACTTTGCCTCGATGGAACGGCAGCGCCGGTTGCAGTTCGACGAAGATGAGGGCGAGAGCGAGGACAGCCCGCGCTCGCGCCTGGCGCTGCAGGGCGCGGAGACCACGCCATGACGATTCCACGCGTCGACCTGCCGCCCGGCGTGGGCCTGGACACGCTGGCGGTGCGCGAGGGCTTGCCGCGCACGCAATGGGGAGAAAACTCCGAGGCGCTGTTCCTCACCAGTTCCTTCGTGCACCCCGATGCCGCCACCGCGGCGCGGCGTTTCGCCAACGAGGAAGAGGCCTTCGTCTACAGCCGCTTCGGCAACCCCACGGTGACGATGATGGAGCGCCGGCTGGCGGCCATGGAAGGCACCAGCGGCTGCATCGGCACCGGCAGCGGCATGGCGGCCATCCTGATGCTGGTGCTGGGGCTGCTCAAGGGCGGCGACCATGTGGTCTGCTCGCAAAGCGTCTTTGGCTCGACCATCCGGCTGTTGCAGGACTTCGCCAAATTCGGCATCGAGACCAGCTTCGTGGCGCAGACCGACGTGGCGCAGTGGCGCGCTGCGATGCGGCCGACGACGAAGCTGCTTTTTGCCGAGTCGCCCACCAACCCGCTGACCGAGGTCTGCGACATCGCTGCGCTGGCCGAGATTGCACACGCTGGCGGCGCGCTGTTGGCGGTGGACAACTGCTTCTGCAGCCCGGCGCTGCAGCAGCCGGTGAAGCTGGGCGCTGACCTCGTCATCCACAGCGGCACCAAATACCTGGACGGCCAGGGCCGCGTCGTCGCCGGTGCCGTGTGCGGGCCGGCCGAATTGATCGACTCGAAATTCGTGCCGGTCATGCGCAGTGCCGGCATGAGCCTGTCGCCGTTCAATGCCTGGGTGGTGCTGAAGGGGCTGGAGACGCTGTCTGTGCGCATGCAGGCGCAGAGCGCGCGCGCCTTGACGCTGGCGCGCTGGCTGGAGGCGCAGCCGGCCGTGGAGCGTGTGTATTACCCGGGTCTGGAGTCGCATCCGCAGCATGCCTTGGCGATGGCGCAGCAGTCGGGTTGCGGCGGGGCCGTGGTGTCGTTCGCCGTCAAGGGCGAACGTGCCGGGGCCTTCGCCACCATCGACGCCACGCGCATCTGCAGCATCACCGCCAACCTGGGCGACACCAAGACCACCATCACGCACCCGGCGAGCACCTCGCACGGGCGGCTGAGCGAAGCGCAGCGCCAGGTGGCTGGCATCACGCAGGGCATGATCCGCGTCGCCGTGGGGTTGGAAGACATCGTCGATATCCAGGCCGACTTGCAGCGCGGACTGGCCGCCCTGGCCTGAGCAGCGAAAAGAAGATGAGCCCCGTCCGCACCCGCATCGCCCCTTCGCCCACGGGCTTTCTGCACCTGGGCACGGCGCGCACGGCGCTCTATTCCTGGGCCTATGCGCGCCATCATGGCGGCAGCTTCGTGCTGCGCATCGAGGACACCGACGTCGCACGTTCCACGCAGGATTCGGTCGACCAGATCCTGGACGCCATGGCCTGGCTGGGCCTGGACCACGACGAGGGCCCGCACTACCAGATGCAGCGCCTGGCGCGCTATCACGAAGTGATGGAGCAGATGATCGCCGCCGGCACCGCCTACCGCTGCTGGTGCACGCCAGAGGAACTGGACGCCATGCGCGAGGCGCAGCGCGCGCGCGGCGAGAAGACGCGCTACGACGGCCGCTGGCGCCCCGCGCCCGGCAAGGTGCTGCCGCCGGTGCCGCCGGGTGTGCAGCCGGTGGTGCGCTTCGCCAACCCGCCGCACGGCCTGGTGAGCTGGGACGACCTGGTGAAGGGCGCCATCAGCATCAGCAACGAGGAGATCGACGACCTCATCATCCTGCGCCCTGCGCCCGAAGGCGCCGATGAGCAGGCCGCAGCGCTGGGCGTGCCGACCTACAACTTCGCCGTCGTGGTCGATGACTGGGACATGGGCATCACCCATGTCTTCCGCGGCGACGAGCACATCAACAACACGCCATGGCAGATCAATATCTTCCGCGCCCTGGGTGCACCGTTGCCGCGCTTCGGCCACTGCCCCATCATCCTGGGCGACGACGGGCAGAAGCTGAGTAAGCGCCGCGGCGCCGTCAGCGTCACCGCCTACCGCGACGCCGGCTACCTGCCCGAAGCCATGCTCAACTACCTGGCGCGGCTGGGTTGGAGCCACGGCGACGAGGAACTCTTCACGCTGCAGCAGATGGTGCAGTGGTTCGACGGCAGCCACCTCGCGAAGAGCCCCGCGCAATGGGACCCGGCCAAGCTGGCCTGGGTCAACGCGCATTACATCAAGCTGGCCGACGATGCGCGTCTGGCGGCCCTGGTGCAGCAGCAGTTGTCCGGCCGCAGCGTGGGCGACGTGGAAATGGCCGACCTGGAACTGCTGGCCCGCGCCAGCGCGCTGTTCAAGGACCGCTGCAGCACGGTGGCGGAACTGGCCGACTGGGTGGAGATGATCTTCGTGCCCGTGGCGCCGAGCGAGGCCGACCTGGCGGCGCATGTCACCGGCAGCGTGCGCCCGGCCTTGCGCAGCCTGCGTGATCGCCTGGCCGCCATCGACTGGGACAAGCCGACCATCGCCGCGGCGCTGAAGGAAACCCTGTCTGCGCACCAGTTGAAAATGCCGCAATTGGCACCGGCAGTTCGCGTGCTGGTCTGCGGCCGCACGCAGACGCCTTCCATCGACGCCGTGCTGGCACTTTTTCCACGCGCCACCGTGCTGGCCCGTTTGCAGCACCTCTGATCTGTGGTTTATACTCACAGGCTCGCTTGAACAGCGCCGGGTTTGAACAGAACCACGGGGGTATAGCTCAGCTGGGAGAGCGCTTGCATGGCATGCAAGAGGTCAGCGGTTCGATCCCGCTTACCTCCACCAAACAAGCGCTGTTCAGGAGAGAATGAAGTCCAACGTCCCCTTCGTCTAGAGGCCCAGGACACCACCCTTTCACGGTGATTACAGGGGTTCGAATCCCCTAGGGGACGCCAAGCTTGCTTGGCCAAGTCTGGCAGTGCTTGGGGCCGCAAGGCTCGCAAAACTGCGCATTGGAGTGGTAGTTCAGTTGGTTAGAATACCGGCCTGTCACGCCGGGGGTCGCGGGTTCGAGTCCCGTCCACTCCGCCAACATGCAAGCCAACACGGGCCCTCTGGGCCCGTGTTGCGTTTCTATCCACCAAAATATTTCCGAACGGCTGCGGCTTGGCCGTGGTTTCGGCCGCGTCAAGCGCCTGGGTGTCCGGCCGGGCTCAGTCGCTGCAGCATCTGGCCCATGGCCTGGTGCAGCGCGTCCATCGCCTTCAGCGGCCGCACCATGACCTTGAAGTCGACGATGCGGCCGTCGTCGCCCCAGCGGATGAGATCGACACCGTTGATGTGCACGCCGTCGATCTGGGTCACGAATTCCAGCACTGCATCGCGGGCGCCGACCACCTCGCGCTCGTACCGGAAGTGTTCGTTATTGAGCACATGCATCGCCCCGGTCAGGTACAGCACCGTGATGGCCTTGCCTCTCTGCGGCGTGTGCACCACGGGCGAATGGAAGACGACGTCGTCGGCCAGCAGGTCGTGCAGCGCCTGCATGTCGCGGCTGCGCATCAGGGCGTGCCAGGCCTTGAGCGTGTCGATCATGTCCTGCCTTCAGCCGCGGGCCAGCGTGACGCCGCCGTCCTCGCTGCCGTCCGCTGCGGGGGCCGGCGGCTCGCATGGCGCGCCGGCTGCGGGATCACGGTGGGCGGCGGCCCGCGCCGCAGCCGCCGTGGGCTTCAGCGCCACCGGCACCCATCCCTGCTCGATCGCGTCGAGCACGGCTTCGGCCTGTCCCGGCAGCGAGATCCGGCGCACCTGCGCGCCGGCACGCTCCAGGGCCTGCGCCAGCGGCACCCCGGCGTCGACGTAGCTGTCCCCCAGCGGGTTGATCAGCAGGATGCGGCGCGGGGTGTTCACAGGCAGTAGACGACTTCGCTGTCGAGAATGTGGCGCGCGAGCTCGTCCCAAGACGCCTCGTCGCCAGCCGGCAGCACGGCGACCGGAACGTCGCCGAATTCGAGGGCCTCGAGGTGATCGCGCGCGCCTTCGTCTTCCGGCGCCTCACCCCACACGACGACTTGCAGCGACGCATCGGACAAGGTCAGCCCGACGGCAACCCGCAGGGCCTCGATGCGGTTGCCCATTGCCACGACCAGAAAGTGTCTCGGTTCGGCCATTCGTTTTTATCCGGGATTCGCTGGCGGACTACAACACCAGCATCGCCGACGCCGCGCTGGCCAGACGTGCGCCCTGGAACTGGCCGCCGATGACGACCGCGCCATCCAGCACCGACAGGTCCAGACCCTCGGGAACGTGCAGCTCGATACTGTGCTTGCACGATGCCACGCTGCCCGGCCGGCTGCGCGCATGAGCCACAAAAGCCTGGTCCTGCAGCAGCAGCACGCCGGTGTCGGTCAGGAAACAGCGCGCGTCCCAGCCGCGTGCGACGGCCGCCGACAGCAGCTCGGTCGCGTGCGCGGCATACGCACGGTCGGTGACGACGAGGCCGAAGATCATCGCCGTCAGGTCTTGCGGATCGTCCAGCTGAACGAGCCGCCACCGTCGACGCGGTCGATGATGTCGTTGCCGTCGGAGTCGCACATTGCCTGGATCGACTCGCCCGAAGACGGGTTGTCGAAGACGAGTGTCAATTCGTCGCCGCTGCCCAACTTCTGCAGCGCTTTCTTCGTATACATCTGCGGCTGCGGACAGGCGTAGCCGCGCACGTCCAGCGTCCACTTGCCGTCTGCGGTCTGGTTGAAGGTCACGGCCATGATCTCGTCTCCTCGTCTTTCGTGCATGAAACTCGCTGCCCGGCGGCTACAGCGTCAAATCGCCACCCTGCCGGGCCGCCTGCCAGTCCACCCACCAGGCAAACAGCTTGACCCCCACCCAGGCACCGGCGGCCATGCCCAGCAGGAACAGCCAGCCGCTCGGATCGCCATTCGTCACGGTGGAGAAGAAGGCCCCGATGTTGCAGCCCTTGGCGACGCGGGCGCCAATGCCCATCAGCGTGCCACCGATCAGCGCGAAGACGGCGCCTTCCAGGTTGGGCAGCTTCCATTTGAACTCCTGCCGCAGCAGCGCCATCATCGCCGCGCCGACGATGATGCCGATCGACATGAAGCCCGGCGCATTCAGCAGCGGGTTCGGAATGCCGTTGAACATGCCGAAGTACACGTTCTCGCGCATCGACACGCCCAGCGACTCGAGCACCCAGGCACCCCACTGGGCCTCCTGTGTCGTGATGTACCAGTAGCCGGGGTCGAAGACCGTGCCGTTCAGCGAGAGCCCGGCGCGATGGTCCATCGCAGCCAGCAACTCGCCGAAATTCTCGATGCCGTAGTGGGCGCGCAGCATCCCGGTCGCCCACACGTGCGCACCGGCGAGCAGCCCGAGTCCGATACCCGCCCATGCGGTATTGCGCGACGCCGTGCACATCGCCCAAACGCCGGCCAGATGCTGGCGCAGGGTTGGCGAGGCGATCTTCGCGCGGCGCATGTACCCCGGTCGGAAGTACACCGCATACAGCAGCGCCAGCAGCAGCAGCACCGGCAATATGGCCACGAACAGCGTATTCACGGCCACTGCAGCGACGGGAGATTCCTCCAGCCCGATACGCTCGGCCAGCGTGGCGGCGTCCAGCGTCCACAGGTAGCCGGCGGTGAACTGGTCGAACCAGCCCTGCGTGACCGTGACCTCGGCCGGTACGTCTTCGGCGGCGGCAGCGGCGGCCGTCCACGATGCCGGCACGAGTCGATCGAACCAGCCACCGGTCGTCACGACGACGGCCTGCGACAGCGAGATCGCGACGAT
>JAABPT010000262.1 GCA_011391855.1 Burkholderiales bacterium | reverse complement strand
CATTCGCCACGGCCTGGATCATCTTGCTGCCGTGCTTGATGGCGCCGGCCTGCTCGGCCACCTTGCCGACCATGTAGCCGGTGGTGTTCTGCAGGAAGACCAGCGGCGTGCCGCTCTGGTCGCAGAGCTGGATGAATTGCGCAGCCTTGGTGGAACCGTGCGGCTGGATGGGGCCGTTGTTGCCGAGTAGTCCCACCGCGTGGCCGTGGATGCGGGCGTGGCCGCACACGGTGTCGGTGGCATAGGGCGCCTTGAATTCCAGGAAGTCGGAGGCGTCGACGAGGCGGGCGATGACCTCGCGCACGTCGTAGGGCTCGCGTTCGTCGGCCGGCACCACGCCCATCAGTTCTTCGGCCGAGTGCAGCGGTGCGGGCGCATCGGACCGTGATGGCACGGTGTCCCAGGGCAGCTTGTCGAGAAGCTCCCGCGCCAGCGCGATGGCATGGGCGTCGTTCTCCGCCAGGTATTCCCCCAGGCCGGTGACCTGGGCGTGCATCTCGGCGCCGCCGAGTTCTTCCTCGGTGGCGTCCTCGCCAATGGCGGCCTTCACCAGCGGCGGGCCGGCCAGGTAGATGCTGCTGCGGCCGCGCACCAGCACCACGTAGTCGCTTAGTCCCGGCAGGTAGGCGCCTCCTGCGGTGGAAGCGCCATGCACTACGGCGATCTGCGGGATGCCGGCGGCGGACAACCGCGCCTGGTTGGCGAAGGTGCGGCCGCCGTCGACGAAGATCTCGGCCTGGTACATGAGATTGGCGCCGCCCGATTCCACCAGCGCGATCAAAGGCAGCTTGTTTTCGCGCGCCAGCTCCTGCGCCCGCAGCGCCTTCTTCAGCCCCATCGGCGCCACGGTGCCGCCCTTGACGGCGCTGTCGCTGGCCGAGACCAGCACCCGCTTGCCGGCGACAACGCCGATGCCGGTGATGCTGCCGCCGCCCTGCACGCTCTTCTTGCCGTCGTCGTCGTGCATGCCCAGCCCCGCCAGTGGGCTGAGTTCCAGGAATTCGCTGCCGCGGTCGATGAGCCGGGCCACGCGCTCGCGCGGCAGCAACTGGCCCCGGGCCTCGAATTTCGCGCGCTTGGAAGAAGATTCCGCAACGACCTTGGCTTCCAGCGCGCGCACCTCGGCCAGACGCTGCGACATGCGCGCGGCGTTGGCCTGGAAGGCGGCAGCATGGGGGTCGAGCTTCGACCGCAGGATCGGCACGACTAGACCCTCACCCCGGCCCTCTCCCGCAGGCGGGAGAGGGAGGATGACTCTTCTCCCTCTCCCGCCTGCGGGAGAGGGTTGGGGTGAGGGCTCTCACTTCAGAACCTCGGGCGTCACGGCGCGGTGAAAGCCGTCGAAGGGCACGGACTTCGCCTCGGGCCCCAACGGGAAGATCTCGCTGCCCAGCGACGCTGCACCGTCGATGGGCAGCGTCACGCCGGTGATGAAGGCCGCTGCCGGCGAGAGCAAGAAGACGATGGCGGCGCTGACCTCGGCCTCCACGCCCAGTCGACGCAGCGGCACATGCTGCTTCAGCCGCGGAATGATGGTTTTCATGGCGCCGCCGTAGTGGTCCATGCCGCTGGAGGCGATCCACCCGGGCGCCACCGCATTCACGCGCACGCCGGCATGGGCCCATTCGAAGGCTGCCGTCATGGTGAGGTTGCTCATGCCGGCACGCGCCGCGCCACTGTGGCCCATGCCGGGCATGCCGTTGCGGAAATCGGCTGTCATGTTGACGACCGCGCCGCCGTGCTGCTGCATGCACTGGTTGAACAGCTCGCGCATCATCAGGAAGCCGCCGGTCAGGTTGTTGGCCACCACGGCGTCGAAGCCCTTCTTGCTGATGGCCAGCAGCGGTGCCGGGAATTGGCCGCCGGCGTTGTTCACCAGGCCCGTCACCGGCCCGTGGCGGGCGATGATGGCCGCCACGCCCGCCTTCACCGCGTCTTCGTCTCGGATGTCGAAGGCCTGGGTGTCGGCGCGGCCACCGTCCTCGGCGATCTCGGCTGCCACGCGGTCGAGCTTGCCCTGTGTGCGGCCGCTGAGCACCACGGTGGCGCCGAGCGACGCCAATTCGTGCGCGACACAACGGCCGATGCCGCTGCCGCCGCCGGTGACCCAGTGCACCTGGCCGGCGAACAAGCCCGGGCGGAAGACGCTGCGATAGTGGTCGGGGGTGGGTTGCATGACTTGGCGCGGTGGGTGAGGCGTGGACGCAATGCGCGCGTCCATGCTCGGACCGCATTAGGCGACAGGGTGACGTTAACGTCAACGAGATCACGTCTCAGTGATTACGAGTAGGCTCGCGGCAGCGGCATACCGCTAGCATGCCGGCATTCCCTGCCTTCGCCTTCGGAGACTTCTTCCATGGACATGCCGACCATCACCGAGACCCTGCGCGCCAAGGTGGGCGACTCCAGCGGCCTGAACGCCACGCTCAAGTTCGACTGCGGCGAAGATGGCGTGGCCTACGTCGACGGCCGCTCCACGCCGAACACCGTGGACAACACCGACCGCGAAGCCGACTGCACGATTTCCATCACGCGCGAGAACCTGGCGGCGCTGGTGACCGGCGAGCTGGAGCCGACCACCGGCTTCATGATGGGCAAGTTCAAGGTCTCGGGCGACATGAGCGTGGCGCTGAAACTGCAGCGCGTCGTCTGAACATGCTGCAGTCGGTGGCCCGCAAGCGTGCCGCCTCCGCGCAGGAGGTCGTGGCTTCGCACCGCGCCAGCGACGGTGGCGAACTCTTCGGCATCACCGAGCTGTGCGCCGAGTTCGGCATCACGCTGCGCACGATCCGCTTCTACGAAGACAAGAACCTGCTCGCGCCGCGGCGCGTCAACGGCACCCGCGTCTATACGCGGCGCGACCGCGCGCGGCTGGCGCTGATCCTGCGGTCCAAGGCCATCGGCGCCACGCTGGCCGAGATCCGGCACTATCTGGACCTGTACGGCGACCAGGGCGAGGGCCGCGTGCAGCAGATGAAATTCGTGCTCGAGCGTACCGATGCGGCGATCCGCGAACTGGAACTCAAGCGCGCCCACATCGAAGCCTCGCTGGCCGAGTTGCGCGTCATCAATGCCGAGGTGCGGCAGCAGCTCGAACGCCGATCCGCCTGACTCGCCGGCCCGGCGCTCGTTGAGCGCGGGTGCTCTTCGCTCAAGGAGAACCGCATGTCCACCGCCTACATCTACGACCACGTGCGCACGCCGCGCGGCAAGGGCAAGAAGGACGGCAGCCTGCACCAGGCCAGCCCGGTGTGGCTGGCGAGAACGCTGCTGCTGGCATTGCAGCAGCGCAACGCGCTCGACACCGCGCTGGTCGACGACGTGGTGCTGGGCTGCGTGACGCCGGTGGGCGAGCAGGGCGCCGATATCGCGCGCACCGCAGTGCTCGACGCCGAGTGGGCCGAGACGGTGGCCGGCGTCACGCAAAGCCGCTTCTGCGCCAGCGGGCTGGAGTCGGTGAACCTGGCCGCCGCCAAGGTGGCCAGCGGCTTCGAGGACCTGGTGGTGGGCGGCGGCGTGGAAAGCATGAGCCGCTGGCCGATGGGCAGCGACGGCGGCGCCTGGTTCATGGACCCGCGCATCAACCAGAAGCTGGGTTTCGTGCCGCAGGGCGTGGGCGCCGACCTGATC
>JAABPT010000261.1 GCA_011391855.1 Burkholderiales bacterium | reverse complement strand
CGCGGCGAGCGCAGGTCCAGGCTCAGCGTCCAAGCCCCGCCCGGGTCGCGCGGCAGGATTTGTTCGATGTAGAGCGTGGCGCCGCCGCCGAGGCGCAGGAAGCGGCGCTCGCCCTCGCGCAACAAGGCATACGACCCCGACCGCTGCGCCTCGCGGCTGCGCCAGTAATGGGCCTGCGGGAAGCGGCCCAGGCCCTCGCCGAAGACCAGCGTGGCCAGGTCGTCCTGGCGCAGCTGCAAGGCGTCGGCCCAATGCGCCTGGCGCACGGCCAGGTCGCGCGAGGTCTGCGCCAGGCGCTCGCGCGCGAAGGACCCACCCAGCACCGGTAGCGCCACCGCGGCCACCAGCAAGAGCACCACCATTGCCACCAGCACAGATGCCAGGCGCCGACGCGCACCCGACGCCGCGCCCAGTTGCACCGCCACGCCGAGCACGAGCACCAGCGCGAAGGCCGCGTATCCGTTGCGCGAATAGGTCACCATGACCGCATAGCCCGCCCCCAGCAGCACCACGAGCGCCAGCGCCCGCAACCCCAACGAGCGCGCCGAGAAGACGCCAGCCAGCGCGAAGGCTGAGGCCACGGCCAGGTAGCACTCGATGAAGGCGCCGCCCCGGTGCATGGCCGAGAACGGACCGGTGACACGGTAGTCGGCGGTGAAGTCGAACAGGCCGACGAACGTGAGGCGTTCCCACAGCACCCAGGCCACGGTGGCCGCCAGGCCCAGCACCATGCCCACACCGAACAGTCGCGCGCGGGACTCGCCGTGATTCGCCAGCCGCTGGAAGAGGGCGACGAAGAGCCAAGCCCACACCGCGCCCTTGACGATGCGCAGCGCATTGAACTCGCTTTGGTAGCTGGAAAAGCTGTTGTCGTCGATGCCCGGCCAGGGCAGCAGGGCGCGCACGGCGCTGACGAGCAGGCTCGCGCCCAGCAAGGCGAGGGCCAGGGTCACCGCCGGCGACCGCAGCGCAGCCGGTTTCGGCTCCGGGGTGCGGAACCAGGCTACCGCCAGGCACACGGTCAGCAGCAGGTCGAATTCTGCCCAGAAGAGGCGCCCGCTCCAGGGCGCCAAGTCCAGCACCGGCAGCGCGGCGGGCACGATGGCCAGGGCCAGCACCGGCCGCCACCAGACGGCGGCTGCGCAGACCAGCAGCAGCCCGAGGATCGGCACCGCGAAGACCGGAAAAGTCCACGCCCAGGCCGCCGCCGCCGGCAGCAACAGCAGGACAGGCCAGGGCCTGGTGCCGGCCGCGCCAATGACCCCGCCGCCACTTTCCGGCGCGGCCACTGGCGTGGCCAGGGCAGCTGTCGCGCGCGGCCGCTCGGCCAGTGCACTCAGCCTGAGCGCAAGCGCTGCAGCGGCCACGGCAATCAGCACGTTTGTCGGGTCGGGCTTCAGGCCGCCGACGAACAGCTTGCCCGCTTCCACGATCAGCGCCACCACCAGCACCAGCCCGAGCACGGCCGCCGGCTTCGAGCGCCAGGCCCAGCCCAGCCCCGCCAGCGGCAGATACATGAGGGCCACGCTGCCCAGGCTGTACAGCGCCACCGCCTCGCTCGTGTAGTAGTGATAGTAAAAAGGCAGCAGCCGCACTTCGGCCCAAGTGGCCGCGGCGGCATCCGGCCCTTGCCACGGACTGCGAAACCATCCGCTGGCAAACAGCAACAGCGGTAGATAAAGGCACAGCAGCGGCAGCGCGTAACGACGCAGGGCCTCGCGCGCCCCTTCGACGCCGCCCCGGGCCAGCCGTGGCGCCAGCCAGGCGCCGAGGGCCAGGCCGGCAGAACGGCTCAGGACCGAAGCGCCCTGGCTGACACCGGAGGCCACGAAGAACTGGCCGATTTCGATGAACGCCCCCAACAGCAAGCCGTAGACCGCGGCCGCCCCAGGCGTGACTCGCAGGCGCAACGCAAGCAGCAGGCCGATGGGCAGCACCAGGGCCACCTCGACGCCCAGTTGCAGCAGACTCAGGGCCAGGCCGCGATCCCGCAGCACCAGCCAGCCGCTCCACAGCGTCGAATCGAACTTGTCGGCCAGTTCCTGTGCCGACAGCAGCAGGTCATAGGGAAAGAAGCACAACACCAGGTAGAGGACCGCGTAGACCTCCAGCAGCCGGTGGTGCAGGTGCTGCCCGCCGGCGTGCCAGGCCTCGCGCAGGCGGCCGACCCAGCGCGCCAGCAGCAGCGCCAGCGTCGCTCCCAGCGCGCTGCCGATCACCTCGGCCAGCAGGTCGTTCTGCGACACCGTGCGCGGCGGGAAGAAGAGCTGGGCGAACTCGATGCCGGTGGCCAGGCCGGCACACAGCGCCACGGCCAGCACCCAGGCCAGGGGCGCGGCCAAAAAGCCGAGCGCGCGCGTGAGCAGGAAGCCCAACGGCACGTAAAGCACGCCGTTGGCCACCCAGTCGGCACGGGAGCCGACGCCTAGAGAGAGAAACGGGATCTGCTGAAAGCTCAACCAAGCCTGGCTGAGCGGCATGGGCCGGAAGTCCAGCGGCACCAGGCTGCCGTAGACGATGAAGGCCAGGTAGGCGAGAAGCAGTGCGGCGGAAGCGCGTGCTGACACCATCGAAGGGACTAGGCTCTGGGCGTCAGACACGAACACCCAAAGGCGCTGGGCCGGCGACTATGCAGCAACCTTACTGCATGCGCGCGCTGGCGCGCCTTGCTCTTCGTCGATCCAACGTCAATCGACAGTGCATCAACGACAGGCTTATGGGCACGGCCCCGAGCCGCTCTTGAGAGTTGCCGGGGTCACAGTGGATGCGCCCCCAGTGCCCTGGAATCTGTACGAACCAGCCCCCAGGTCACACACGATAAACGTATAGCTGGCCCCTCCAGTGTAGGAGTAACGGACCGCAGCATTGGCACCGCTTCCGACGCTCCACGAACCGACCGGCTTCGTCGGATCGGTCGGATGACCGGCGCCCCGCTTGTAGTCAATGAGGTTGTTGGCGCCGCCATTCGGCGTGGCGTGGTATTCCTGCCAAGTCCAATCGGTGCTGCCGGCAGTCCTGTAACAAACCGTCTTACTGGCCAGTAGCGTTTCCAACGTATTGACACCGCCAGTGCCGCCAGAGACCCTCGCGCCGGCAGCACAGGCGTCATTGGACGTTTGCGCCGCAACCTCACCAATCGGAGGGACGACAAGCAGACACGCAACGATGCTCATTCGAAGATTCATTAGACGCTCCTCACAAAAACTGCAGTCCATGCTACGCGGTCCGCAGTGCGCCAACAAGCCCGCGAACCAATGGTGCCGATGCGAAAGGGACGGGGTCAGGTTTCAAGGCTGGTTGCCGCCATTTCCCCGCTGACCCACAATGCCCCGCATGACGGCAACACCCATAGACACGGGACCGTTGCGACGGGTGCTGGCAATGTTGCGCGAGGCGCTGGATTTCTGGCATCAGCAGGCCGATGGCACGCCGCTGAAGCCACACTTGCGCTCTGCCGTGATCCAGTCGTTCGAATTCAGCTACGAACTGTCGGTTCGCCTGCTGCGGCGCGTTCTCATCGAGCGCGCGACCGCCGCGCCTGACGTGACCGACCTGTCCTTCAACGACCTTCTGCGCAGCGCCGCGGCTGCTGGCCTGCTGGCCGAACCCCTTCGATGGCGCGAGTGGCGCGAG
>JAABPT010000260.1 GCA_011391855.1 Burkholderiales bacterium | reverse complement strand
GAAGTGAAGACGCCGCGCAATGCGGCCTGCCCGGTGTGCGGGCCGCGCGGCAGCGCGCCTTCAGCGCCTTCTGCGCCGTCTTGAGCGTCGACCAAAGCGCCGACTTAAACGCTGGTGCCTGCGGCGATCGCCTGCGCAATGGCACGGCCCACGTCGGTGGTGCCGGCGGTGCCGCCCAGGTCGGGCGTGCGCGGTGCGGCCGGGTCGGCCAGCACGGCCTCGATGGCCGCCAGCATGGCGTCGTGCGCGTCGCGGTGGCCCAGGAAGTCCAGCATCAACGCGCCCGACCAGATCTGGCCGATGGGGTTGGCGATGCCCTTGCCTGCGATGTCGGGCGCCGAGCCGTGCACCGGCTCGAACAGGCTGGGCCATTCGCGCGTGGGGTTCAGGTTGGCCGAAGGCGCGATGCCGATGGTGCCGGTGCAAGCCGGGCCCAGGTCGGACAGGATGTCGCCGAACAGGTTGCTGGCCACCACCACGTCGAACTGCTGGGGCCGCTGCACGAAGTGCGCGGTGAGGATGTCGATGTGGAACTGGTCCACCGCCACGTCGGGGTAGTGCGCGCCCATGGCCGCCACGCGCTCGTCCCAGTACGGCATGGTGATCGATATGCCGTTGCTCTTGGTGGCCGAGGTGAGCTTGCGCCGAGCCCGCCGCTGCGCCAGTTCGAACGCGAACTTCAGCACGCGGTCCACGCCCACGCGCGACATCACCGTCTCCTGGATCACGACCTCGCGCTCGGTGCCCTCGAACATGCGCCCGCCGATGCTGGAATATTCACCCTCGGTGTTCTCGCGCACGATCAGCATGTCGATGGCGCCGGGCGCCAGCGGCCGGCCCTGGCGGTCGACCAGCGGACTGCGCACGCCGGGCATCAGCCGCGCCGGGCGCAGGTTCACGTACTGGTCGAATTCACGTCGGAATTTGAGCAGCGAACCCCACAGCGATACGTGGTCGGGCACGGTGGCCGGCCAGCCCACGGCGCCGTAGAAGATGGCCGCGTGGCCGCCAATGCGCTGCTTCCAGTCGCCGGGCAGCATCTGCCCGTGCTGCGCGTAGTAGTCGCAGCTGGCGAAGTCGAAGTGGTCGTAGGCCAGGTCGATGCCGAAGCGCCGCGCCGCGGCGTCGAGCGCGCGCAGACCTTCGGGAATCACTTCCTTGCCGATGCCGTCACCCGGGATGACGGCGATGCGATGGGTGCTCATGACTGCAAACGCTATCACGACCGGGCCGGAGGCGCCACGCGCCGCGGTTAAGCTGCGCGCCATGGAAACGAACAAGCCCCCCCTGGTCGCCCGCAACTTCCCCACCGCCGAGGAGGAAGCCGCCACCGCGGCCGAACCTTCGCGCTACGCCGGCCCTGAAAGCGCCTACCGGCTGGCCTTCACCGACACCGAATTCCTGCTGCGCGAGGAATTGCGCCCGGTGCGCATGCAACTCGAGCTGCTGAAGCCGGAAATGATGCAGCAGGAGCAGGGCATCGAATCGACGATCGTCATCTTCGGCAGCGCCCGCATCACGCCGCCCGAAGACGCCGTGCTGGCACTGGAGGCCGCGCGCGCCAACGGCAACCCGCAGGCGCTGCGCCGCGCCGAAACCGCCGCGCTGATGAGCCGCTACTACGACGAGGCGCGCCGCTTCGCGGGCCTCGTCACCGAGCGTTCGCGCGAGCACGCCACGCCGATCTACGTGGTCACCGGCGGCGGCCCCGGCATCATGGAAGCGGGCAACCGCGGCGCGTTCGACGTCGGCGGCAAGAGCATCGGCCTGAATATCGTGCTGCCGCACGAACAGGCACCCAACCCCTACATCACGCCCGAACTGTGCTTCCAGTTCCACTATTTCGCGCTGCGCAAGATGCACTTCCTGATGCGAAGCATCGCGC
Organism: Burkholderiales bacterium; assembly: GCA_011391855.1. Lineage (GTDB taxonomy): Bacteria > Pseudomonadota > Gammaproteobacteria > Burkholderiales > Burkholderiaceae_C > Rubrivivax. Next base: position 1,761 of record JAABPT010000260.1, on the reverse strand, counting down.
TGGTGTGCTTCCCGGGCGGTTTCGGCACGCTGGACGAGTTGTTCGAGACCATGACCCTGGTGCAGACCGGCAAGAGCCGCCCGCGCCCGATCCTGCTCTTCGGCCGCGCGTTCTGGGAGCGCCTGATCGACTTCGACTACCTGGTGGAGACCGGCATGATCAGCCCCGGCGACACCGGGCTGGTCCGCTTCGTGGAAACCGCCGAGGAGGCCTGGGAGGTGCTCGCCACCCACTACGGTTTCGACCTGCCGCCCACCCAGACCGGCGAGTTCGCCGTCGATATCTGAAACGACGGCCATGAGCCATCACCACATCAGCCTCATCGGCGCGCCCACCGACATCGGCGCCGGCGCGCGCGGCGCCAGCATGGGGCCCGAAGCCCTGCGTGTGGCCGGCATCACCGCCACGCTGGAAGGCCACGGCCTGGAAGTGCAGGACCGCGGCAACCTGGCCGGCCCGGCGAATCCCTGGCTGCCGCCCGTGGACGGCTACCGCCACCTGGCCGAAGTGGTGGCCTGGAACCAGCTCGTGCACGATGCGGTGCTGGCCGAGCTGCGACTGGCCCGGCTGCCCATCCTGCTGGGCGGCGACCATTGCCTGGGCATCGGCAGCATCAGCGCCGTGGCGCGCCATTGCCGCGAGTCCGGCAAGAAGCTGCGTGTGCTGTGGCTCGACGCCCATGCCGACTTCAATACCAGCGTGCTCACGCCCAGCGGCAATATCCACGGCATGCCGGTGGCCTGCCTGTGTGGACACGGGCCGCAGGAACTGCTGCAGATCGGCGGCACGGTGCCGGCGCTGAATCCGAAGTCGCTGCGCCAGATCGGCATCCGCAGCGTCGACCCCGGCGAGAAGCGCTTCGTGCACGAGGTGGGGCTCGAAGTCTTCGACATGCGCTATATCGACGAGATGGGCATGCGCCACACCATGGACCTGGCGCTGGCCACGCTGGACGCCAACACCCACCTGCACGTCAGCTTCGACGTCGACTTTCTCGACCCCGATATCGCCCCCGGCGTGGGCACCACCGTGCCCGGCGGGCCCACCTACCGCGAAGCGCAGTTGTGCATGGAGATGATTGCCGACAGCGGGCGCCTGGCCAGCCTGGACGTGATGGAACTCAACCCGGCGCTGGACATCCGCAACAAGACGGCCGAACTGGCGGTGGACCTGATCGAGAGCCTGTTCGGCAAGAGCACGCTGATGCGCGACTGACCGGACGGCCACGCGATGCGGTTCGACTTCGCGATCGTCGGCGGCGGCATCGCCGGCAGCACGCTGGCAGCACGGCTGGCGGCGCAGGGCAGCGTGCTGCTGCTGGAACGCGAGCCAGCGCCCGGCATGCACAGCACGGGCCGCAGTGCCGCCATGTTCATGGAAAGCTATGGCCCGCCGCAGGCGCGCGCGCTCACACGCGCCAGCCGCGCCGCCTATGAACCCACCGTGCTCTCGCCGCGCGGCGTGCTCTATGTCGCCTGGCAGGGCCAGGCGACGCTGCTCGGCGAGCAGCTGCAGTCATTGCAGGCCACCGGCAGCGAGGTGCAGCGCATCGACGCCGCCGCGGCCATGGCGCTGGTGCCGGCGCTGCAGCCGGCCGGGCTGCTGGGCGCCATTTCGGAACCCGGCGCGATGGACATCGACGTGCATGCCCTGCACCAGCAGGCCTGGCGCCAGGCGCGAGCGCACGGCGCCGCGCTGTGGACCGAAGCCGAACTCCTGGCCGCGCAACCGGCGGCCGGTGGCTGGCAGTTGTCGATCACC
>JAABPT010000259.1 GCA_011391855.1 Burkholderiales bacterium | reverse complement strand
TGTCCTTCACCGCAATGAGCTGCTGCGCGTCGAAATACGGGTTGCTGAAGTCCATCGTCTGCTTGCGCTCTTCGGTGATGGTCACCGCCGAGACGACCATGTCGCGGTCGCCCTGGCCCAGGGCGTTGAAGATGCCTTCCCACGGCGTGTTGACGAACTTGACCTCGAAGCCGGCCTTGGCTGCGATGGCTTGTACGACCTCGATGTCGAAGCCGACGATGTCGCCCTTCTCGTTCTGGCTCTCGAACGGCGCGTAGGCAGCGTCGGTGCCGACGACGACGACCCGGGCCGGTGCCGGGGCGCTGGCCACGGGCGCCGGCGCGGGGGCTGGGGCTTCTTCCTTCTTGCCGCAGGCGGCGAGCAGCAGGCCGGCGGCAGCCAGGCCGGCGATCTGGAGAAAACGGCGGGTGCTGAGCATGGTTATGGAGCCTGGCGAGGTGAATGAATAACGGCAGTGTAATGCGGCCGGTGCATCGTCCGCCGCAATGTTGTTCGCCGCAATGGGGCGGCGTTCCGCCGCTTTGCACCGCTTGGGGCCGAAGGCCCCGGGCCGCTCAGCCGGCTTCGAGCGCGGCGATCTCCGCAGCGGTGAATCCGGCTTCGCGCCGTGCCTGCAGGTTGAACGGTGGGCGCAGCCTCGGCGCGCCGTATTGCGCTGCCAGCAGCGCGTAGTGCGCGATCGGGTCGAGTCTGTCGCGTTCGCACAGCCAGCGGTACCAGCGGTTGCCCACGGCCACGTGGCCGATTTCGTCGCGCAGGATGACCGCCAGGATCTCCACCGCACGCGCATCGCCGGCCTTGGCCAGCCGCGCCTGCATCGGTGGCGTGGCGTCCAGGCCGCGCGCTTCCAGCGTGCGCGGCACCAGTGCCATGCGTGCGGTGGCGTCGCCCGCCGTTCTTTCGACCATCGCCCACAGGCCGTCGTGGGCGTCGAAGTCGCCGTAGTCGTGGCCCAGGCCCTGCAGGTGCTCGCGCAGCAGCGTGAAATGCAGCGCTTCCTCGGCGGCCACGCGCAACCAGTCACGGTAATAGGCCTCGGGCAGGCCCGGGAAGCGCCATGCGGCGTCCAGCGCCAGGTTGATGGCGTTGAACTCGATATGGGCCACGGCGTGCAGCAACGCGGCGCGGCCTTCGACGGTGTAGGGGCTTCGCCGCGGCAGCGCCGAAGGCAGCACCAGCGGCGGCCGGGTCGGCCGGCCGGGCAGGGGAGCGGTGGGCTGCAGTACTGCCTGGGTGTCCAGCGCGAGGTCGGGCTGCGCGTGCAGCGTCCTCACCGCCGCCACCTTGGCGGTCGGTTCCGGCAGTTGCAAGGCCTTCAGCGCACTGGATCGAAGCTCCATCCCTAGAATTATCGACTTAGCGAATTCGCGGAGTGGCCATGGCGATCTATCAACTGGGGGACGACGCGCCCCGCATCGCCGCCACTGCATGGGTGGCCGACAACGCGCAGGTCATCGGCCACGTCAGCCTGGCCGAGGGCGCCAGCGTCTGGTACGGCGCCGTGCTGCGCGGCGACAACGAGTGCATCACCGTCGGCGCGCGCAGCAACGTGCAAGACGGCAGCGTGCTGCACACCGACATGGGTTTTCCGCTCACGTTGGGCGCCGACGTGACGGTGGGCCACCAGGCCATGCTGCACGGCTGCACGGTAGGCGACGGCTCGCTCATCGGCATCCAGGCCGTGGTGCTCAACGGCGCGAAGATCGGCCGCCACTGCCTGGTCGGTGCCGGTGCCTTGGTCACCGAGGGCAAGGCGTTTCCCGACGGCTCGCTCATCCTGGGGGCGCCAGCCAAGGCGGTGCGCGGCGTCACGCCCGAGCAGATCGAGCGCATCCGCTTCGGCTCGCTGCACTACGTGGAAAACGCCGAACGCCACCGGCGCCAACTGAAGCGCATTGCCTGATGTCCGAACTCACTCCCTTCCTCTTCGACGGCCTGCCAGTGCGCGGCATGCTGGTGCGCCTGACCGATGCCTGGCAGGAGGTGCTGCAGCGCCGCCAGGAGCTGGGCCCGTTCCCGCCCGAGGTGCGCGTGCTGCTGGGCGAGATGACGGCCGCCGCGGTGCTGATGCAGGCCAATATCAAGTTCAACGGCGCGCTGGTGATCCAGGTCTTCGGCGACGGTCCGGTGAGGCTGGCGGTGGCCGAGGTGCAGCCCGACCTGGCCTTTCGCGCCACGGCCAAGGTGGTGGGCGAGGTGCCGCCCGGCGCACGACTGGAGGCCTTGCTGAACGTGCACGGCCAGGGCCGCTGCGCGATCACGCTCGACCCCCAGGACAAGCTGCCGGGCCAGCAGCCGTACCAGGGTGTGGTACCTCTGCACGGCGACCAGCGCGAACCGCTGCAGCAGGTGGCGCAGGTGTTGGAGCATTACATGTTGCAGTCGGAGCAGCTGGACACGCGGCTGGTGCTGGCGGCCAACGACGAGATCGCCGCCGGGCTGTTGATCCAGCGCCTGCCGATGCAAGGCAGCGGCAATCTGGCGGCGCGCCGCAACGAAGACGATATCGGCCTGTCGGAGGCCTACAACCGCATCGCCATGCTGGCGGCCACGCTGACCCGCGACGAGCTGCTCACGCTGCCGGGTGAGCAGATGCTGCACCGCCTGTTCTGGCAGGAGCAGGTCACGGGCTTCGCGCCACGGGTGCCGCGCTTCGCCTGCCGCTGTTCCAGCGAACGCGTGCGCGGCATGCTGCGCACGCTGGGCCGTGAGGAAAGCGACAGCCTGATTGCCGAGCGCGGCCTGGTCGAGGTGGGCTGCGACTTCTGCGGCCTGCACTACCGCTTCGACGCCGTCGACGTGGGCGAGATGTTCACGCCGCAGCCGAACCAGCCGCCGGCCAGCCAGGGAGTGCAGTGATGGTCTATGCGTTGCTCAAGACTTTGCACGTGCTGGCCATGGTGTTGTGGGTGGGCGGCATGGCCTTCGCGCACTTCTTCCTGCGGCCGGCGCTGGCCACGCTGGAGCCGCCGCCGCAGCGGCTGCGGCTGATGCACGCGGTGCTGGGCCGCTTCTTTGCTGCCGTGCTGTGGGCCGTGGGGCTGTTGCTGGCCAGCGGGCTGTGGATGATCGGCGCGGCCGGCGCTGGCCACGCTGGAGCCGCCGCAGCGGCTGCGGCTGATGCACGCGGTGCTGGGCCGATTCTTTGCCGCCGTGCTGTGGGCCGTGGGGCTGTTGCTGGCCAGCGGGCTGTGGATGATCGGCCGCGTGGCGCGCCAGGTGGTGCAGGGCGGCGGTTCGTTCGCCTGGCCGCTGGACTGGGTGCTGATGACGGCGCTGGGCCTGTTGATGATGGCCATCTTCGGGCACATCCGCTTCGTGCTCTACAAGCGCTTTTCGGCCGCGGTGAATGGGCAGGACTGGTCGGCGGGCGCGGGAGCGCTGGCGCAGATACGGCGCTGGGTGGGCGTGAACCTGGCGCTGGGCGTGGTCGTCATCGCGATTGCTTTGCTGATCTGACGCCGGGTCGGCGCGGGTTGATGTGCGCCGCACTGGCGCCCTGTGGGCTGTTCCCGTGCGTGTCCTTGCGGGCCCGCAACCTTTCGCGTCGGCGGCCTTGACTGACCTTCAACCTGCCGGGTCCCGGCCCGGCGGCCGGGTAACTTTCATTTGCGGGCCCAAATGAAAGTCACCAAAGCAAAGGGCCTGAA
>JAABPT010000258.1 GCA_011391855.1 Burkholderiales bacterium | reverse complement strand
GAGCTCGGGCAGTTCCTTGCTGGCGAATTCGCTGGCGCTGTAGACGCTGGCGCCGGCTTCGCTGACGACGATCTTGTCGAGCTTCACGTCGGGCGCCAGCGCTTGGATGCGCTTGATGAGGTCGGCCGCCAGCTTGTCGGTTTCGCGGCTGGCGGTGCCGTTGCCGATGGCGATGAGATTCACGCCGTGCGTGGCCACCAGGCGGCCCAATGCGTGCAGCGAACCTTCCCAGTCGCAGCGCGGTTCGTGCGGGAAGACCGTGGCGGTCTCCAGCACACGCCCGGTGTCGCTGACCACGGCCACTTTCACGCCAGTGCGAATGCCTGGGTCCAGGCCCATCACCACGCGCTTGCCGGCGGGTGCGGCCAGCAGCAGGTCGCGCAGGTTGTCGGCGAAGACCTTGATCGCCACCGCTTCGGCCGCTTCGCGCAGGCGGCCGAAAAGGTCACGCTCCAGGCTCAGGCTGAGCTTGACCTTCCAGGTCCAGGCGATGGTCTTGCGGATGAGTTCATCGCCGGATCGCTGCGCGTGACTCCAGGCCAGGTGGCGAGCGATGCGGCCCTCCGCCAACCCCGGTTTGCCGGGAACGACCTCTTCGTCGAGCACCAGTTTCGCGTCCAGCCACTCTTGCGTGCGGCCGCGAAAGACCGCCAGCGCGCGGTGGCTGGGCACGGTGCGGATGGGCTCGGCATAGTCGAAATAGTCGCGGAATTTGGCGGCGTCGGGGTGCAGGCCGTCCTTGCCGTCGACCAGCTTGCTCTGCAGCCGCGCCTCGGCCCACAGCCATTCGCGCAGGTGGCCCACCAGCGCGGCGTCTTCGGCCCAGCGTTCGGAGAGCAGGTCGCGCACGCCGTCGAGCACCGCGTGCGCATCGGCGAATCCGGCTTCGGCCAGGGCGCCGGTTCCGCCCGGGTAGGCGGCCACGAACGCCGTCGCCTCGGCCAGCGGTTCCAGCCCCGGGTCGGCGAACAGCCGGTCGGCCAGCGGTTCCAGCCCCGCCTCGCGGGCGATCATGCCCTTGGTGCGGCGCCGCGGCTTGTACGGGAGGTACAGGTCTTCCAGCTCCTGCTTGGTCGGAGAGGCTTCGATGGCAGCACGCAGTTCCGGCGTCAGCTTGCCCTGCTCTTCGATGCTCCTGAGCACCGCCGCGCGGCGGTCTTCCAGCTCGCGCAGGTAGGCCAGGCGTGCTTCCAGTTCACGCAGCTGGATGTCGTCCAGGCCGTCGGTGGCTTCCTTGCGGTAGCGGGCGATGAAGGGGACGGTGGAGCCGGCGTCGAGCAGTGCGACAGCAGCGTGCACCTGAGCCGGCCGAACCTTCAGTTCGGCGGCGATCTGCAGAACGATCTTGTCCAAGAAACGGGGTGCCGCGAGGGCAGTGGTCACGAAGGCCGGGGAGTGTGCCACGGGCCTGCAGCGCCCCGGTCGCTGCTGTCCCGGTCACCAGCCCCGGCCAGCCAGCGCGCCGCCCCCGCCCCGGCGGCTCGGCCGCTGGCGAAACAAGCGGTGAGCAGGTAGCCGCCGGTCGGCGCTTCCCAGTCGAGCATCTCGCCGGCACAGAACACGCCGGGCAGTGCGCGCAGCATCAACCCTTCGTCCAGCGCCTCGAAACGCACGCCGCCGGCGCTGCTGATGGCCTCGGCGATGGGCCGCGGCGCGGTCACGCGGACTGGCAAGGCCTTGATCAGCGCCGCAAAGCGCTCGGGCTGCGATTGAATTTCCTTGGGCACCAGTTCCCATACCAGCCCGGCCTTCACGCCCGAGAGGTGCAGCCGCGTCTTCAGGTGCGTGGACAGCGTGCGTGGCCCGCGCGGGTGCGCGAGCTCGCGCGCCACCCAGTCCAGGGGGCGCTGCGGCAGCAGGTCGAGCTCGAAGGTGGCCGTGCCGTCGCGCGCGATGCGTTCGCGCAAGGCCGCCGACGCTGCATAGACGAGGCTGCCTTCCAGGCCGCCGGCAGTGACGACACATTCGCCCACCTGGCGCCAGCCGTCGAAGGTGATGGCCACTGACTTGAGCGGCGCGCCGGCATGGCGGCGGCTGAAATATCCGCTCCAGCCGACGTCGAAACCGCAATTGGACGGCTGCAGCGGCGCCAGGTCGACACCGCGCGCCTGCAGCCACGGCCACCAGGCGCCGTCGGACCCGAGCCGCGGCCAGCTCGCGCCGCCCAGCGCAAGGACGGTGGCCTGCGGCATCACGGACAACGCACCTTGTGATGTATCGAAACGCAGCCCGCCTTCCTCACTCCAGCCCAGCCAGCGGTGCCGCATGTGCAGCCGCACGCCCTGCCCGCGCAGCCGGTGCAGCCAGGCGCGCAGCAGCGGCGCGGCCTTCATGTCGGTGGGGAAGACGCGGCCCGAACTGCCGACGAAGGTGGTGATGCCCAGCCCCGCCGCCCAGCTTCGCAGCGCATCGGCGCCGAATTCGCGCAGCAGCGGCGCCAGCACCGGCGCCCGCGCGCCATAGCGCGAAACGAAGGCGTCGAAAGGCTCGCCGTGCGTGAGGTTCAGCCCGCCAACGCCGGCGAGCAGGAATTTGCGCCCCACCGATGGCATGGCGTCGAACACGTCCACCCGGTGGCCGGCGGCGGCCAGTACCTCGGCTGCCATCAACCCGGCCGGGCCGGCGCCGATGACCGCGACTGCGCCAACCGAAACAGCAGCCGGCGGTTCCCGCACGGCCGGCGCCGCGCCGCTATCCGGCACGCAGGGCCTGGCGCAAATGCTCGCCGATCTCGGGCTTGTCCTTGAATGGGTCGCTGGGGTTGCGCGGTGTCATGATGTCTTCCAGCCGCGTCTGCACCGGGCCCAGCGCCTTGGGGTGGCTGTAGATGTAGAAGCGGTTCTCGGCACAGGCGTCGAAGACGAATTGCGCCACCTGCGCCGCGGTGACGCGGCCCTTGCTCACCGCCTGGTCGATCATGGCCTGCTGGATGAGTTGGCTGCGCGTGGGCCGCACGGCCGCGTCGTGCAGGTCCTGCGGCCGATTGCGCTCGCTGCGGGTGATGCCGGTGGGTACGAAATATGGGCACAGCACATGGGCGTGCACACGATCGCTGACCAGCGCCAGGTCCTGGTAGAGCGACTCGCTCAGCGACACCACGGCGTGTTTGCTGGCGTTGTACAGGCCCATGTTGGGCGGGTTCAGCAGCCCCGCCATGCTGGCGGTATTGACGATGTGGCCCCGCCAGGCCGGGTTCGCCTCGGCCGCGGCCAGCATCAGCGGCGTGAAGGCGCGCACGCCATGCGCCACGCCCATGACGTTGACGCCGAAGACCCACTCCCAATCGCGCGCGCTGTGCTCCCAGACCAGGCCGCCGGCACCGACACCGGCATTGTTGAAGACGAGGTTCGGCGCTCCGAAGCGCTGCACCGTGGCGGCGGCCAGCGCGTCCACATCGGCAGCGCGGGAGACATCGGTGCGCACCGCCAGCACCTCGGAACCTGATGCCGCGACATCGTGGCTGGACAGTTCCAGCGCGTCGGCCTGCACGTCGGCCATGACGATCTTCATGCCCAGCCGCGCCGCGATGCGGCTGGCTTCCAGGCCGAAGCCCGAGGCGGCGCCGGTGATGACGGCAATGCCGCCCTGCAAATGGCTCATGGGGTCTCCTGTGGGGTGGGTTCGGGCAAGGCGCGCGCGACCAGCGCTTCGAGGTCGATGCCGGCGG
>JAABPT010000257.1 GCA_011391855.1 Burkholderiales bacterium | reverse complement strand
AGGCGCCGAAATCGCGCATGCCCTCGCGGCGCGCGCGCAGCAGGAAGGCGGCCACGGTGCTTTCCTCGCTGAACACCATGCCGTGGAAGCCGGCATAAGGCTCCGTGAGTTCGGGGAATCGGCCCGACCGTTCCCAGTCGAAGAGGCCGCTGTCGACCAGCACGCCGCCGATCACCGTGCCGTGGCCCGACAGGAATTTGGTGGCCGAGTGGAAGACGAGGTCGGCGCCATGCTCGAAGGGCTTCATCAGCCACGGCGTGGTGAAGGTGCTGTCCACCAGCAGCGGCAGCCCGGCCTCGTGCGCGATGGCGCTCACACTGGGAATGTCCAGCACGTCCAGCCCCGGGTTGCCCAGCGTCTCGCCGAACAGCAGCTTGGTATTCGGGCGGATGGCGGCGCGCCAGCCGTCGATATCGCCGGGCTTGACGAAGCTCGTCTCGATGCCGAAGCGGCGCAGCGTGTAGTGCAGCAGGTTGTGGCTGCCGCCGTACAGCGCCGTGCTGGCCACGATGTGGCTGCCGGCGCCGGCCAGCGTCGCGATGGCCAGGTGCAGCGCCGCCTGGCCGCTGGCGGTGGCGATCGCGCCGCTGCCGCCTTCGAGTGCCGCCACACGCTCTTCCAGCACCGCATTGGTGGGGTTGCTGATGCGGCTGTAGACGTGGCCCGAGCGTTCCATGTTGAACAGGCTCGCGGCGTGCTCGCTGTTCTCGAAAACGAAACTCGTCGTCAGGTGGATGGGTACCGCGCGCGCGCCAGTGGCCGGGTCGGGCGCGGCGCCGGCGTGCAGCGCGAGGGTGTCGAATCCGGGGTCGGAGGAGCCGGCCATAGCGGTTCACCAGGGCAGTGGAACGGCAACGATTGTGGGCTATATTGACTTGGCTGCAGCCTGCCGCAGCGAGCCGCCGTCTCTGCCGAGAGCCCGCCATGAAAGTCACCGACATCCTGCGCGTGAAGGGCAATACGCTCTACACCGTGCACCCCGACCAGCCGCTGGCCGACGCGGTGCAGGCCATGGCCGAGATGGATATCGGCTCGCTGGTGGTCATGGAGCATGGCGACCTGGTGGGCATGCTCACCTTCCGCGAGGTCATCGCCGCCGTCGTGGCCGGCGGCGGCAGCCTGGGCAGCCGCCAGGTGCGCTCGGTGATGGACGACGCACCGCTGACCTGCACGCCAGAAACCGAGATCGACGAGGTGCGCCGCATGATGCTGCTGCGCCACGCGCGCTACATGCCGGTGCTGGACCAGCGCACGCTGATGGGCGTGATCTCGTTCTACGACGTGGCCAAGACCGTGGTCGACGCGCAGGATTTCGAGAACCGCATGCTCAAGGCCTATATCCGCGACTGGCCCGAAGAGACGACGCAGCAGACGCAAAAGACGCAGCAACCCTGACATGCCCGGCTCCACCTTCGGCGAACTCTTTCGCGTCACCAATTTCGGCGAAAGCCACGGCCCGGCCATCGGCTGCGTGATCGACGGCTGCCCGCCCGGCCTGGCTTTGAGCGAGGCCGACATCCAGCCCGAACTCGACCGCCGCCGCCCCGGCACCAGCCGCCACGTCACGCAGCGCAACGAGGCCGACGCGGTGGAGATCCTCTCCGGCGTCTACGAAGGCCACACCACCGGCACGCCGATCTGCCTGCTCATTCGCAATACCGACCAGCGCAGCCGCGACTACGGCAACCTGCTCGACACCTTTCGCCCCGGCCACGCCGACTACACCTACTGGCGCAAATACGGCCTGCGCGACCCGCGCGGCGGCGGCCGTTCATCGGCGCGGCTGACCGCGCCCATGGTCGGCGCCGGCGCGGTGGCGCGCAAATGGCTGCTTGAACGCCACGGCACCACCTTCAGCGGCTGGATGAGTGCCTTGGGCGAAATCGAGATCCCGTTCGAAAGCGCCGAGCACATACCGAACAACCCCTTCTTCGCGCCCAACGCCGGCATCGTGCCGCAGCTGGAAGCGCACATGGACGCGCTGCGCAAGGCCGGCGACTCCTGCGGCGCGCGCATCGAGGTCCGCGCGCACCACATGCCGGTGGGCCTGGGCGACCCGCTGTTCGACAAGCTCGACGCCGATATCGCCTACGCCATGATGGGCATCAACGCCGTCAAGGGCGTGGAGATCGGCAGCGGCTTCGGTGTCGTCACCGAACGCGGCAGCGAACATGGCGACGAACTCAGCCCCGAGGGCTTCCGCGGCAACCGCTCCGGCGGCGTGCTCGGCGGCATCTCCACCGGGCAGGACCTGGTGGTGCGCATCGCCATCAAGCCCACCAGTTCGATCCGCCTGCCGCGCGGCTCGATCGACCGCGCCGGCGCGCCGACGACGGTGGAAACGCACGGCCGCCACGACCCCTGCGTGGGCATCCGCGCCACGCCCATCGCCGAGGCCATGCTGGCGCTGGTGGTCATGGACCACGTGCTGCGCCACCGCGCGCAGTGCGGCGACGTGCAACTGCCGCTGCCCGCACTGCCCGCGGCGGCGCCTTGAAGCCGCACCCGGCGCACACGGCGCACTTCGGGCCTCCAGCACGAACGGCAGCGGGGCCGCGTTGAGCGCGCCGCTGCCGCGCTTCGCCGCCCTGTCGTTCACCTACTTCGCGACGATCGGGCTCTTCAATCCGTACGCGCCGCTGTGGTTCCAGTCGCTGGGCTATTCCACGCTGGTCATCGGCGCCATCGCCTCGCTGCAGAGCTGGACGCGCGTGCTCGGGCCCTATGCCTGGGGCTGGTTCGGCGACCGCAGCGGGCGCCGCGTCGAACTGATCCGCATCGCGGCGGCGGGTTCGGTGCTCGCCGCTGCCGGTTTGCTGGGCGTGCGCGAGGCGGTGCCGGTGGCACTGGTCACGGCGCTGCTGTTCGCGGCCAACGGCGGCGTCATCCCGTTGTACGAGGCCACGCTGGCGCACTTGCTCAGTTCGGGGGGCGGCGTCGTCGACGCCGCGCGTTATGGTCGCGTGCGGCTGTGGGGCTCGGTGGGTTTCATCGCTGCGGTCACGGCCGGCGGTGCCTTGCTCGAACGCTTCGGCATCGGTGCCTTTCCGGTCTTCGTGCTCGCCGTCAACGGGCTCATGCTGGCCGCCGCGCTGCGCCTGCCGGCCACGCACGACGATGCCGTGCACGATGCGCCCGCGCCGCCGGTGCTGCCGCTGCTGCGCCGGCCCGAGGTGGCCTGGTTCTTCGGCTCCATCTTCTTCACCGTGCTGGCGCACACCAGCCTGTACGCCTTCTTCTCGCTGTACCTGGTGTCGCTGGGCTACGGCAAGCCGGTGGTGGGGGCGCTGTGGGCGGTGGCCATTGCGGCAGAGATTGCCTTCTTCTGGATGCAGGGCCGGCTGTCGGCGTGGCTGGCACCGCCGCGCTGGCTGCAGGTGGTGGCGCTGGTGACCACGCTGCGCTTCGTGGCCGTGGCCGGGGCCGGTCACTGGCCGGTGGTGCTGGTGCTGGCGCAGGCGCTGCACGCCGTCACCTTTGCCGGCCACCACACGGCCTGCATCATGCTGGTGCAGCGCTTCTTTCCCGGCCGGCTGCGCGGCCGCGGTCAGGCCTTGTATTCGGTGCTGGGTTACGGGCTCCCGGGCGTGCTGGGCGGTGTGGGCGGCGGTTGGCTGATCGAGGGCTTGGGCTTCGCCGCGGTGTTCTGGGCCGCTGCCGGCTGCGGTCT
>JAABPT010000256.1 GCA_011391855.1 Burkholderiales bacterium | reverse complement strand
ATAGCAGTGACCACCATTTTCAGCAAGCAAATGCTTTGCATAATTCGTGCGCCCGGTCGCTGGACAGACCGGCCGCCGGTCCCGACCCGGGCGGCGCCGGCAGACCGGATGGGGAAAGCGAACCGCCCGCGCACGCTGTTTTCCCGGATGCGAACGGGTTGAAAACGGCGCCCATCCGGGCCTGCGGCGCTGGCGGGACTGAGCATCCGGCCCGGCAGGTTGCTCAGGACGCCAGCGCATCCGCCCCCAGATCATCCTATTTTTGCGAAGATATTTTCCTGATGTTGCTGCTTTTTCTTTGTCATTCATACCCGTATCCTGCAGCGTCCTAATTCCTTTCTGGAGACCAAGATGAAGAAACTGCTTTCCCTGCTCGCGGTGGTGCTGACCCTCGGTCTGGGCACCGTCGCGATGGACGCCGAAGCCAAGCGCATCGGCGGCGGCAAGTCGCTGGGCATGCAACGCCAGGCCACGACGCCGGCCAAGTCGCCCGACGCCACATCCAGCGCCACGCCGGCCGCCGGTGCCGCTGCCGGCGCCGCAGCCGCTCCCAAGCGCAACTGGATGGGCCCGGTCGCCGGTCTGGCCGCGGGTCTGGGCCTGGCCGCGCTGGCCTCGCACCTGGGCTTTGGTGAAGAGCTGGCCAACATGCTGATGATCGGCCTGCTGGTCATGGCGGTGATCGGCGTCATTGGCTTCGTCATGCGCAAGAAAGCCGCCCAGCAGGGCGGTGGCATGGCCTATGCCGGTGCGGGCGCTGGCGCCAGCCAGCCCAACAACAGCTTGCGCATGCCAGCTACGCAGCCGGCGCCTGGTGCGCCGTCCTATGGCCAGGGCGGCTCCATGATCGGCAGCGCCATCGGTGGCGGCGCCGCGGTACAGCCGGCGGCCCGCATCCCGGCCGACTTTGACGTCACCGCTTTCGTGCGCAACGCCAAGGTGCAGTTCATCCGCCTGCAGGCGTCCAACGACGCGGGCAACCTGGACGACATCCGTGATTTCACCTCGCCCGAGATGTTCGCCGAGATCCAGATGGACATCCGCGAGCGCAACGGTGCCACGCAGGAAACCCGCGTGCTGGAGCTGAACGCCGAGGTGCTGGAAGTGGCCGAAGAGGGCCCGCGCTATGTGGTGAGCGTGCTGTTCACCGGCCGCGTGCAGGAAGATGGCGCCGCACCCGACGACATCAACGAGATCTGGCACCTGAGCAAGCCCCTGTCCGGCAACGGCGGCTGGGTGCTCGCCGGCATCCAGCAAAGCGCCTGAGCTTCATCACCGTTCTCTCTGCTCGCAAGAGCTCCTCATTGCCCCGGCCTCGGCCGGGGTTTTTTTGGCGTGGCACCCATCCGGGGGCCGGGCGCCGGCGGGTCGCGAGCGAGGGTCACCAGACAGCTGACAATAGCGCCATGGACACTTTTTTGTTGGGTGCGCTGCTGCTGGGCGGCTTCTGGATGTTCAAGCGCCGCGACGAGCGGCAGCGCATCGTGCTTCTGAGCGGTCTGCTGAGCAAATACCGCGTGGAAGCGCACATGGCGCAGCTGACCGACGGCTACCTGCGCGCCCTGGGTGAGGCCGATCCCGAGAGGTCCGCACCGATCTGGCGCAACCTCGCCGCCACCGAAGCGGCGCTGCAGACCGAACTGCAGCAGCTCGCGGCCGACTTGAAAGACCTGTGGGGCGAGCGACAGCGGGTGAGCCGTTGGCCCGTCAGCGTGCCCATGGCCACCCGCCTGTTCCCCCAGTACAGCTTCGACTTGCACGCCCTGGTGGCGCTGCACGCCCAGGGCCTGGCCGCTGCGCTGCGCAACGACGAAGGCCTGTCCACCCGCGACCGCGCTTTCCGGGCCACCGCCGAGCTGCTGCTGTTCCAGCACAGCTGCCACTGGTTCTGCCGCTCGAAGACGGTGGCCTCGGCGCGCTTGCTGGCCCGCCACCAGACACGGTACGAACAGGTGCTGGCCGCGGTGTCGCCCGCCACACGCCAGGCCTACGGCGCGCTGGTGGGTCGCTGAGACCGGCACACGCCGGGCGGGATGAAGCGGCGCGCTGCCGCACCAGGTGGCCGTCCGGGCGCCGGCGGGTTCAGCGGCGCTGGCGGCGGCGCATGCCCAGCACCAGCAGCGCCGCAAGCACCAGCAGCAGCAAACCGGCATCGGCCTGTCCGTTGCTGGCCACGGTGCAGCCTCCGCCGCCATCGCTCGCGGGGACCGGGGCGACGGCGGTGGCGGCGGCGGCCACGGCGGCCTGCGCATCCAGCATGCCGCTGCCACAGAAACCTGCAGGCAATGCGTCGGGATTGGTGGCGCAGTAGCTGCCCGCCGGGAACGGTCGGGCCGACTGGACCACGATGTCTTTCAGCGTGGCCATGGGCAGGTCGGGGCGCAGCGACGCCAGCAGCGCCAGCACGCCGGCCACTTGGGGGGCGGCCATGCTGGTGCCCCGCAGCAACAGATAGTTGTCGGCCGCGGGGACCGTGGTGCCCGCATTGCCGGTGGACACGATTTCGCGCGGGATGCCAGGCTGCGGACGGAGGATCGTGTTGTCACCGCCGCCGGGCGCACTGAGGGCCACACCCGTGCCCACGTTGGCATAGTCGGCATTGTCGCCCTCACGGGTATGGGCGGTGACGGCGATCACGCCGGCGCAGTTGGCGGGCGCCGAGATGCTGGTGGCGTAGTCGTTGCCCGCCGAAGCCACGATGGCGACGTTGCGCGCAAGCACTTCGTCGATGACGCCCTGGGTGATGCTGTCGCAGGTCCCGGGCAGGCCCAGGCTCAGGTTCAGCACCCTGGCCGGGGTGGTGTTGACGGGAACGTCGGGCACCGCCAGGCCAGCGGCCCAGCGCGCCCCGGCCTGGATGTCGGACACGTAGCCGCCACAGCGCCCCAGCACGCGCACCGGCAGGATCTTGGCGCCGAAGGCCACGCCCAGACCGCCCTCGCCGTTGTTGCCCACGGCACCCGCGAGCCCCGCCACATGGGTGCCATGCCAGGTGCTGTTGGTGGCCGTGTCGCAGTAACCGGCCGCCGCATCAGCGTCCGAAACCCAGTCGCCCGGGTCGGCGGCGTCGGTGTCACGCGCGTCACCGTCGTTGGCGGTCCAGTACAGGTCGCCGCCAAACTGGGTCGCCTTGTCGGCACTCACAAAGTCGTAGCCCGCCAGCACATTGGCCACCAGATCCACATGCGGCCGGTAGCCCCCGTCGAGCACGGCCACCACCACGCCCACTCCGGTGCTGCTGTCCCAGGCCACGGCGGCGTTGATGCCACCAGGAACCAGGCTGGACGCCTGCAGGTGCCACTGGTCGCCGCCGGTGAAGAAAGGGTCGCTGGGCGTGAAATGGGGTTTGACGCGGCGGTCGATCACCACATCCTCCACCGCCGCATCGGCGCGCAGACGCTGCATCAGGGCCTGCGCCTGCTCGGGCGACACCGGTTGCTCCAGCGCGGCGACGTGCAGGCTGGACGACACCGACTTGAGGTAGCGCAGGCCAGCGGCACCCGCGACATGGGCCGTGCGGGCGACCTGGGTGGCGGCCTCGGCGCGTTCGGTGGCCGGCGTGGCCCCGACCTGGCCGGCGGCCTTGACGCCGCTGCGGTACCGGATGATGAGGCGGCTGACCGGCTCTTGCGCCACCACCGACAGGGCCGCGCGGGGCGATGCGCCCGAGGGG
>JAABPT010000255.1 GCA_011391855.1 Burkholderiales bacterium | reverse complement strand
CCGCTATGGCGGCCTGCCGGCGTGGATGGCGGCGGCGGCCGTGCTGCTGCTGGCGGCGGCGCTGTCGGGCTGGCTGGCGCTGGCGGCGGCGGCCTATGCACGCTGGCGGCGCGGCGGTGCCGGCGACACCTGGCTGTTCGCGGCGTTGTGGCTGCTGGCCGAACTGGCACGCGGTGTGGTCTTCACCGGGTTTCCGTGGCTGGCCTCGGGCTATTCGCAGATCGACGCCCCGTTGTCGGCCTTGGCGCCCTGGATCGGCGTCTACGGCATGGGGGCGGTGCTGGCCTTTGCGGCGGCGGCGTTGGCGCGGCTGGCGCGCAGCCGCGGGCAGGCCTGGGGTCCGGCCGCCGCGGCACTGGCGCTCGTCGTGTTGGCGGCGTCGGTCGGGCCCGGCGAGCACAGCCGGCCAGCGGGCGAAATCTCGGTGGCGCTGCTGCAGACCAACGTGAAGCAGGACGAAAAATTTGCCGCCGAGCGCATGCCCGAGATGCTGGCCTGGGTCGACAACCGGCTGCGGCTGGCGCAGGCCGACCTGGTGGTGGCGCCGGAAACCGCCGTGCCGCTGCTGCCGTTCCAGCTGGCCGAACTGGTGCCGGGTTACTGGGAAGGCTTGCGTGCGCACTTCGGCGACCCGACGGCCGGCCGCTCTGCGCTGGTGGGCGTGCCGCTGGGCGACTACGAGCGCGGCTATACCAATTCGGTGGCCGGTCTGTCGGCGGCGGCGGAGTACCGCTACGACAAATACCACCTGGTGCCCTTCGGCGAGTTCATCCCGACGGGCTTTCGCTGGTTCACGGCCATGATGAATATCCCGCTGGGTGACTTCGCGCGCGGCGTCGTCGACCCGCCTTCGTTTGCCGTGGGCGCCCAGCGCGTGGCGCCCAATATCTGCTACGAGGATCTGTTCGGCGAGGAATTCGCGCGCCGTTTCGCCGACCCCGCCACCGCGCCCACGGTGCTGGCCAACCTGAGCAATATCGGCTGGTTCGGCGACACCGTCGCCACCGTGCAGCACCTGAACATCTCGCGCCTGCGCGCGCTGGAATTCCAGCGGCCGATGATCCGCGCCACCAACACCGGCGCCACGGCCATCGTCGACCACCGCGGCGTGGTGCAGGCCATGCTGCCGCCGCACACGCGTGGCGTGCTCACCGGCCGCGTGCAGGGGCGCGACGGCATCACGCCCTTTGCCTGGTGGGCGGCGCGCGCGGGGTTGTGGCCGCTGGTGCTGCCGGCGCTTCTGGTGGTGCTGGTGGCCGACGTGCGCAACCGGCCGACGCACGGGCCGTTGCGACACGGGCCGTCGCGACTGCGGCACCCGTAAACTCGCGGGTTTCCGCCCGCCGCCGCCATGCTCACCTTCCAGCAGATCATCCTCAAGCTGCAGAGCTACTGGGACGCCCAGGGCTGCGCCCTGCTGCAACCGTACGACATGGAAGTCGGCGCCGGCACCAGCCACACTGCCACTTTCCTGCGTTCGCTCGGCCCCGAGCCCTGGAAGGCGGCCTACGTGCAGCCCAGCCGCCGCCCCAAGGACGGCCGCTACGGCAACAACCCGAATCGTCTGCAGCACTACTACCAGTACCAGGTGGTGCTGAAGCCGGCGCCGGCCGACATCCTGGAGCTTTATCTCGGCAGCCTGGAGGCGCTGGGCTTCGACCTGCAGGCCAACGACGTGCGCTTCGTCGAGGACGACTGGGAGAACCCCACGCTGGGCGCCTGGGGCCTGGGCTGGGAGGTCTGGCTCAACGGCATGGAGGTGACGCAGTTCACCTATTTCCAGCAGGTCGGCGGCATCGACTGCAAGCCCATCACCGGCGAGATCACCTACGGCCTGGAGCGGCTGGCCATGTACCTGCAGGGCGTGGACAACGTCTACGACCTGGTCTGGACCGAAGGCGCGGCAGGCCAGCTGCATTACCGCGACGTCTACCACCAGAACGAGTTGGAGCAGAGCGCCTACAACTTCGAGCACAGCGACGTGGAGTTTTTGCTCGGCGCCTTCACGGCGCATGAACGGCAGGCGAAAAACCTGATGGAGCAGCAACTCGCCTTGCCGGCCTACGAGCAGGTGCTCAAGGCCGCGCACACCTTCAACCTGCTCGACGCGCGCGGCGCCATCAGCGTGACCGAGCGCGCGGCCTATATCGGCCGCATCCGCAACCTGGCGCGCAGCGTGGCGCAGAGCTATCTGGACAGCCGCGCACGCCTGGGCTTCCCGATGGCGCCGCGCGCCTGGGCCGACGAAGTGACGGCGCAACTGGCCAAGAAGGCGGCATGAGCATGAGCATGCTGGGCACGCACAACCTGCTGGTGGAGCTGTTCGTCGAGGAGCTGCCGCCCAAGGCGCTGAAGAAGCTGGGCGAGGCTTTCGGTGCCGCCCTGCAGCAAGGCTTGCGGACACAAGGCCTGGTCGACGAGCCTTCGGCGGTGAATCTCTTTGCCACGCCGCGACGGTTGGCCGCGCGCATCAGCCATGTGCTGGCGGTGGCGCCCGACAAGCCGGTATCGGTGAAGCTGATGCCGGTGGCCGTGGCGCTGGACAAGTCGGGCCAGCCGACGCCGGCGCTGCTGAAGAAGCTGGCTGGCCTGGGCGCCGACGCCAGCGTGCTGCCGCAACTGCGGCGCCAGCCCGACGGCAAGGCCGAGGCCTTGTATTTCGACCACGTGCTGCCCGGCGCCACGCTGGCCGCCGGCTTGCAGCAGGCGCTGGACGAGGCCATTGCCGGGCTGCCCATCCCCAAGGTCATGCAATACCAGCTGGAAAGCGGCGAGGGTGCCGACTTCCAGCCCGGCTGGACGAGCGTGAATTTCGTGCGCCCGGCCCACGGCCTGGTGGCGCTGCACGGCGCCGACGTGGTGCCGGTGCGCGCGCTCGGCCTGCAGGCTGGCCGCCAGACGCGCGGCCACCGCTTCGAGGCCGCGGTGGACCCGGTGGTGCTGCAGCATGCCGACCACTACGAACGCCAGTTGGAAGAGCAGGGCGCGGTGATCGCCAGCTTCAAGGCGCGCCGTGCCGAGATCGTGCGCCAGCTCGGTGCCGCGGCGGCGCGCGAACACCTGTTGCCGATCGACGACGACGCGCTGCTCGACGAAGTCACGGCGCTGGTGGAACGGCCTAACGTGCTGCTGTGCCGCTTCGAGCCGGAATTCCTGGCCGTGCCGCCCGAGTGCCTGATCCTCACGATGAAGGCCAACCAGAAGTACTTTCCGCTGCTCGACGCTGCGCCGGGCCGTGAAGGCCGGCTGACGAACCGTTTTCTCATCGTCAGCAATATCTCGCCGGCCGACCCCGGGCGCGTCGTGCAGGGCAACGAACGCGTGGTGCGGCCGCGCCTGGCCGACGCCAAGTTCTTCTTCGACCAGGACCGCAGGAAGACGCTCGTTTCGCGCGTGCCGCTGCTGGACAAAGTGGTCTACCACGGCAAGCTCGGCAGCCAGGGCGAACGCGTGGAGCGCGTGCGCGCCATTGCGCGCGTCATCGGTGGACAGATCGGTGGCCAGCTCGGTGGTGCGGCGCTGGCCGCCGCCGCCGACCGCGCGGCGCTGCTGGCCAAGGCCGACCTGCTGACCGACATGGTGGGCGAATTCCCCGAACTGCAAGGGGTCATGGGCGGCTACTACGCGCGCCACGACGGCGAGCCCGAAGACGTGGCGCAGGCCGTGGAAGACCACTACAAGC
>JAABPT010000254.1 GCA_011391855.1 Burkholderiales bacterium | reverse complement strand
GCGCTCGACGGCGTCGAGGTGGGCCGCCAGGTCGGAAGGCAGTGCCGCGGGCGCTGCCGAGCGGGCCGGCGCGACATCGCGCAGCACGGGCTCGGGCTCCGACTCCGACTCCGACTCGGTCAGCGCGGCATCCTGCAAGACCTCTTCGGGCAGGCCCAGGTCGGCGCGGCCGATCTCGTGGCCGGCCGCCAGCGCCAATGCGCGGTGCAGCAGGTTTTCCAGTTCGCGCACATTGCCGGGGAAGGCATAACGCAGCAGGTGCTGCAGCGCGTCGGGCGCCAGCACCGGCAGCGGCGTGACGCCGGCGTCGGCGGCGATGCGTTCCAGCACCGCGGCGCAGATCGCCGGCAGGTCCGCGATGCGTTCGCGCAGCGGCGGCACGCCGATGCGAATGACATTGAGCCGGTAGTACAGGTCCTGGCGAAAGCGGCCGGCCTGCACCTCGGCACCCAGGTCCTTGTGCGTGGCGCTGACGATGCGCACGTTCACCGGCGCCTCGGCCACCGCGCCCAGCGGGCGCACGGCACGCTCTTGGATCACGCGCAGCAGCTTGCTCTGCATCTGCAGCGGCAGGTCGCCTATCTCGTCCAGGAACAACGTGCCGCCCTGGGCGGCCTGGAAGAACCCCTCGCGGTCCTCGCTGGCACCGGTGAAGGCGCCCTTGCGGTAGCCGAAGAATTCGGCCTCGAGCAGGCTTTCTGGAATCGCGCCGCAATTGACGGCCACGAAGGGCCCGGCAGCGCGCGGCGAACAGTCGTGGATGGCGCGCGCCACCAACTCCTTGCCGGTGCCCGACTCGCCATGCACCAGCACCGGCGCCATGCTGCGCGCCACGCGCCCGACCAGCGAACGCACCTGCTGCATGGCGGCCGATTCACCCACCAGACGCTCCAGCGCCGTGCGTGGCGCCGCCGCGGCGCGCGGCGCGGCGGCTGCACGCGATGCCGCGGTCGGCCCCGCCGCTGGCAGCCGCCCGAGTGCCGAGGCCACGACGGCGCGGAACTGCCGCAGGTCCACCGGCTTGGTCAGGTAGTCGTAGGCGCCGGCCTTGAGCGCCTCCACGGCATTCTCGGGCGAGCCGTAGGCGGTGATGACGATGGCCTTCTCGGGGCGACCCGCCTCGTCCAGGCGGCGCAGCAGGTCCAGGCCGGTGCCGTCGGGCAGCCGCATGTCGGTGATGACCAGCCCGTAGCCGCCGGCGCCGCCTTGCGCCAGAAGGGACCAGGCCTCCTCGACCGTGCCCGCGCTTTCGACCTCATAACCTTCGCGCAGCAGCGTCAGCTCGTACAGGGTGCGCAGGTCGGGCTCGTCGTCGACGACCAGCAGGCGGGGATTCATGGACGGACTCGGGGCGGGTCTCACGGGGCTAGTGGCGGTGCGGGGTTGGTGACGGGCGCCGCAGCGCCAGCCGCCGGCGCGGCACGGCGCAGACTGACGCTGAATTCGTTGCGCAGCCGCTCGGCGGCCGGGCGCGGGCGGTATTCGATGCTCGCGCCATAGCGCTCGCAAAGCTCGCGGCAAATATACAAGCCCAGGCCCGAACCGCGGCTGCGTGTCGAGAAGAACGGTTCGAACAGATGCCGCTCGACCTCGGGCGCGATCGGCGGGCTGTCGCTCAGCACCGAAAGCACGGCCGTGGCCTCGTCGCGCGGGGCCAGGCGCAGGAAGATCGCACCCGGCTCGGGGCTGGCGTGGCGGTGCGCGTTGTCGAGCAGGTTGACCAGTACGCGCCGCAGGTGTTCGCGGTCGAAGAACACCGGCAGTGGCGCCGCGGGCAGGTCCAGGCGCAGCCGGCTTTCGTGTTCCGACGTTCCCGACGTTACCGACGGCACCGAAGGCCCCGGCGGCCCCGGCGGCCCCGGCGTCATTTGTGCGGTGCGGGACCAGTCGGCCACCGCAGCCGCCACTTCGGCCGCGGCGTCGACGGCGTGCGGCTCGGGTGCGGTACCGGGCGCCACCTCCATCACGTCGTCGACCAGGCGCTTCAAGCGCTCCACGTTGGCGGCCACCATGCGCGCCAGCTGTTGCTGCTGCGGCGGCAGATCGTCTTCCAGCAGCAGCGCATTGGCCTGCGCGATGGCGGCCAGCGGGTTGCGGATCTCGTGCGCGATGCCGGCCGAGACGCGGCCCATCGCCGCCAGTTTCTCCTGCCGGATGCGCGCCTGCAGCGTGCGCACGTCTTCCAGCAGCAGCACCGCAAACGCTTCGCCGCTGCCGTCCTCGGCCACTGCAGCCTGCCGCAGTTCAGGGCCGCGGTGGCGCATGAAGCGCACGCGCATGCGCAAGGTGCGCGTGTGGCCGGCGCCGAAGGGCAGCAGGATGTCGCGCCCGGCGTCGGGCCAGGCGCCTTCGGCCAGCGCCAGCTCCACCGCCTGCTGCAACGCCGCCCAGCCGCCACGGTCCTGCAGCGTGAACGGCGCCGGCGGGCCCAGGCCCTGGTCGACCAGCAGCGCGCGGGCCGCCGGGTTGGCCGCGCGCACGCGCAGGCGCCGGTCGACGACCAGCACGCCGTCGGCCATCTCCTCGATCACCAGCCGATTCAGCTGCGCCTGCTGGCGCGCCAGTTCCAGGCTGCCGCGCGCCGCCAGTTCCTCGCGCGCCAGGCGCCCGGCCAGTTCGCCCGCCAGCAAGGTGATGATGAACAGGCCCAGCCCCGCCAGGCCCGACTGCAGCATCAGCGCCGGCGCGTCTTCGCCGCCGAGCACGGTGCGCGAGGCCACGATCAGCAGCATCAGTGCCACCCCGGCCGCCGTGCCCAGCGCCAGCAGGCGCGAGGTCAGAACGCCCGCCATCAAAACCGGCAGCACCAGCAAGGCGGTGTAATTGAAAGTGGCGCCGCTGGCCAGCAGGTGCAGCAGCGTGAAAGCCAGCAGGTCCACGCCGATCGTTGCCAGCCATTGCCGCCGCCGCTGCCGGGGCTGCGGCCGGGCCAGCGCGCCGAAGCGCGGCAGCAGCCACAGCGTGATGGCCTGCACCGCATAGGCCACCGAGATCAGCGCCAGCCATTCGGTGCTGCGCGCGCCGATCAGGCTGCCCACGCCCTGCACGGTCACCAGGCCGAGCCCGACGGCCGCGCGCGCCGCTGCATAGGTGCGGTAAATGCGCGCCAGCGCACTGTCCTGCGTCTGCGCCACGCGCCGCGCCTCGCGCAGCACGAAGCGGCTGTCCTTGGGCACGTCTCCGGCTGCCAGCCAGCCGGGGTCGAAGTAGGAATCGGCCCCGTCCTGCGAGTCGCTGGCCGCGAAGGCGCCGAACAGCGAGTCGTCGCGCCGCCGGCCGCCGGCCTGGCGGCGGTCGCTGGCGCGACGGTCGCCCTGGCGGCGTTCGTCGCCACGGCGGTCGTCCCGCGCCTGGGCTGGCGGCATGTCCTTCCCGGACGCCGCGCGCGGCAGATCCTGGGAAGACGCCGCAGATGGCGGGGAAGACGCCGCGCGCGGCGTCGGGGGGGCGTTCTCAGGCGAGGCCATCCGCGCCGCGGCTGGCCGTCTCAGCGCGGCCCGGCCAGGCGGTGCGCCTCGCCGCAATAGGGCCGGCCGGCCGCGTCGAACAAGGCGTCGGCCTGGGGCAGGTGCAACCCGCAGTGGGTGCAGGCGACCATGGCCGCCAGCGGCGGTGGGGCGTCGCGGCGCTCCACCGGCGGCGGCTTGCGCCGGCCCTTGAAGAACAGCACCCAGGCCAGCACGAT
>JAABPT010000253.1 GCA_011391855.1 Burkholderiales bacterium | reverse complement strand
GGCGAGTGGCCGCCAGGCCTGCCGGCAAGCTCGATTTCGACAGTGTCGGCTGGGGTGCGGTGCGCACGCTGCTGGACTGGAAGTGGTTGTGAGCGCCGGTCACGAACCGCCTCTATTCGACGGTGAGGTGGCGGTTCTGATGCACGGCTGGTTCAGCCGAATAGCGCCTGCTGGTCTGTCCTGGTTTTGATGGGGTGTGCGCCTGCCTGGCCGCCCTGCAGGGCGGCCAGGCAGGCGCGGGCGTCGCAGTGGCTGTGATGCCGGCAGTCAAGCGGTCGGTGTCGCCCGGCGTCGCTGTGGGCATGCCGCGGTACAACGCGATCAATGCCGAAGAAGGTGGGCACGGCAACGGTCTCTCTCGCCGGGAAGCTTGACGACCGTACCGCGCCCTACACCGTGCCGATGAAGGCGGTGCCACAGCAGTGTGGCGCGCTGGGGCGAATCCGTCCAGCACTGCACTTCGGTTGCTCCGGGGTGCTCATGGACAAACCCGCCCGGCTGTACCTGTGTGCGCGTTGCCGTGCCCAGGTCGTTCTTTGCAGCCGCTGCGACCGCGGCAACCGCTATTGCGGCCGGCCGTGCCGGCGCCTGGCCCGTGATGATGCGCGGCGCCAGGCCGCGCAGCGCTACCAGCGCTCGTGGCACGGCCGCATGGCTCACGCGCAGCGCTCGCGGCGCTGGCGCCAACGCCGTGCTGCCGTCGCCGGCAGGGGCGACGACGCACATAACGTGACGCACCAGGGTTCCCGACCGGGGGTGGCCGCTGCTCCACTGGTGGCATGGACACACCACAGCGCCACCGTCGTACCTGCCGACATTGCCGCCGACATCACGGCGCACAGCGCACCGCAGGAACTCGCCCCTGCTGCCACGCTCACCACGCTGGCCACCTGTTGGAGCTGCCGCCGCTGCGGCGAGCGACAGCCCGCGGCGCTGCGTCTGGGCTTCGTGCGTCACGGCGTGCCGCAGCGGCGACGCCATGACCATAGCCCCTGACCTGGTGGCGCAGATCCTGCGCCTGCACACGGTGGAGAAGTGGCGCGTGGGCACCATCGCGCGGCAGCTGCATGTGCACCGCGATGCCGTGCGGCGCGTGCTCGGCGGCAACTGCGCGCCGGTACACACCTCGCCGCTGCGGCCCAGCCGGATCGATCCGTACCGGCCGTTCCTCCTGGCCACGCTGGCCAAGTACCCCACGCTCACCGCGGCACGACTGCACGCCATGGTGCTCGAGCGCGGCTACGTGGGCGCACCCTCGCACTTCCGCTTGCTCATCGCCGGCATGCGTCCACGTCCACCCGCCGAGGCCTACCTGCGCCTGCGCACGCTGCCGGGCGAGCAGGCGCAGGTCGACTGGGGTCACTTCGGCCATCTGCCCATCGGCCGCGCCCGCCGCCCGCTGATGGCCTTCGTGATGGTGCTCAGCCACTCGCGCATGGTCTTCCTGCGCTTCTTCCTGGACGCCCGGATGGACAGCTTCCTGCGCGGCCACGCCCTGGCCTTCGCCGCCTTCGTCGGCGTGCCCCGGGTGCTGCTGTACGACAACCTCAAGAGCGCGGTGCTCGAGCGCCAGGGCGACGCGATCCGCTTCAACCCAGGCCTGCTGGCACTGGCCGGCCACTACCGCTTCGAGCCGCGCCCGGTGGCGGTGGCGCGCGGTAACGAGAAGGGACGCGTGGAGCGCGCCATCCGTTACATCCGCGATAGCTTCTTCTCCGGGCGCACCTTCGCCGATCTGGACGACCTCAACGCGCAGGCCCGGGCGTGGTGCCTGGGCACGGCCGCCGATCGGCGTTGGGTCGAGGACAGCGCCTTGAGCGTGCGCCAGGCCTTCGAGGCCGAACGAGGCAAGCTGCTGGCGCTGCCGCAGCATGAGTTCGCGCTGGGCGAGCGCGTAGCCGTGACGGTGGGCAAGACACCGTACGTGCGCTTCGACCTGAACGACTACTCCGTGCCGCATACCCATGTGCGGTGCACCCTGGCCGTGCTGGCCGACGAGCAGTGGGTGCGCATCCTCGACGGCGCCGCCGAACTGGCCCGCCATGCACGCTGCTGGGACCGTGGCCAGCAGATCGAGATCGCAGCGCACGTGCAGCGGCTGGTCGAGCACAAGCGTGCGGCCCGCGCCCACCGTGGCTGCGACCGCCTGGCGCAGGCCGCACCGGCCAGCGCCACCTTGCTCGAGCGCGCCGGTGCGCGCGGGGACAACCTGGGCTCGATCACGGCGGCGCTGCTGCGGCTGCTCGAGCGCTACGGCGCGCCCGCGCTGCAGCGAGCCATCCTGGATGCACTGCAGCGCGGTGTGCCCCATCCCAACGCAGTGCGCCTGGCGCTGGAGCGCGAGCGCGAGGCCATCGGCCAGCCCCCGCCTGTGGCGCTGGTGCTGCCCGAGCATGTGGCACGGCGTGACGCGCCGGTGCGGCCTCACGCCTTGGGCTCGTACGACCGCCCAAACGATCAACTGGAGATACTCGATGACTGAAACCACCCCTTCGCAGGCCGAGCTGCGCGAGCAGGCCGGCACACTCCGTCTGCACGGCCTGCAGGCCCACTGGGCCGAGGTGATGGGCCAACCCGAGCAGGCGCGCTGGGTGGCGCAGATGCTGTCCTGGGAGGCCGCCGAGCGCGGCCGGCGCAGCCTGGAGCGGCGGCTGCGCGCGGCCCACATTGGTCGCTTCAAGCCGCTGGCCGACTTCGACTGGGCCTGGCCCAAGAGCATCGAGCGCGGCGTCGTCGAGGAATTGATGACGCTGGAGTTCCTGAAGGAGGCCAGCAACGTCGTCCTGGTCGGCCCGAACGGTGTGGGCAAGACGATGTGCGCCTGCAACCTGGGCTACCAGGCGGTGCTGGCCGGGCACACGGCGCTGTTCACCACGGCGGGCAACCTGTTGGGCGAATTGGCCGCACTCGACAGCGACTCGGCCCTGCGCAGGAAGCTGCGCCAGTACGCCGCACCCGACCTGCTGGTCATCGACGAGGTGGGCTACCTGTCGTATTCGAACCGGCACGCCGACTTGCTGTTCGAGCTGGTCAGCCGGCGCTACCAGCACAAGAGCACTGTCGTGACGACCAACCGCGCCTTCGCCGAGTGGGGCCAGGTCTTCCCCAATGCCGCCTGCGTGGTCTCGCTGGTCGACCGGCTGATGCACCGCGCCGAGGTGGTGCGCATCGACGGCGCGTCGTACCGCGCCAAGGAGGCCGACGAGCGCAATGCGCTGCGCAAGGCCGAGCGCTCGGCCAAGGCGACGGCCTCGCGCTCGCGCAAGACCGCTCGATGAGCGCGCACCCACCGCCGCCGTCGCAGACGGCGTCGCTCATACCGCTTCACTGGACGCCCGAGCAGGCCCTGGCGGTCTTCGAGTGCCTGCAGGCGTTGCGTCACGCTCTGTGGGACACCTACGGCCCGCAGGTGCAGCAGGCCTGGCGCGAGCAGCTCGTGCCTGACGGTCAACCGCCGCAGTTCGATCCCGACGAGCCGTTCTGAGCTGACGTCACGCAAGACCGATATCACCAAGTAGATGGCCCCTCACGGGGCCATCTGCACTTCATCTCACCGCGTCGGCCATCAAGAAACCGCCACCTCGCCAGCGAATAGAAGCGGATCTACACCGGCGCCAACATCGCCCTCTGTCTTACGTCACTACTCTCTGCCTGCGGAACGACAACCGTTGCTGACATCCGCAAATCGGGTGAAGGTTCGTCGACCATCAGCTCGCCGATGTCCTACGAAGATGCGTACAGGATCATCGC
>JAABPT010000263.1 GCA_011391855.1 Burkholderiales bacterium | reverse complement strand
CCGAAGATGAAGGCGTCGATGGCCACGCCGTTGGGGTTGTCCCATTCGGTGTCGAGCACCGGGTTGTGGATGGAGGCCACGGTGAAGCGCGCATTCGGGTGCGCGGCCGGGCGCGGCTTGCCGTTCACCGGGTTGGCCTTGGCGATCTCGGGCGTCCAGTCGCGGCCCTGCCAGTCGATCAGGTGGGCGGGCAGCTCGGGCGTCATTTCTTCCCACCACACGTCGCCGTTGTCGGTGAGCGCCACGTTGGTGAAGATGACGTCGCGCTTGAGCGACTCCATGCAGTTCGGGTTGGTCTTGTAGTTGGTGCCCGGGGCAACGCCGAAATAGCCCGCCTCGGGGTTGATCGCATACAGGCGCCCGTCGGCCTGCGGCTTGATCCAGGCGATGTCGTCGCCGATGGTCGTGACCGACCAGCCCTTGAAACCATCGGGCGGCACCAGCATCGAGAAATTGGTCTTGCCGCAGGCGCTGGGAAAGGCCGCGGCCACGTGGTACTTCTTGCCGGCGGGCGAGCTCACGCCCAGCACCAGCATGTGCTCGGCCAGCCAGCCCTGGTCGCGCCCCATGGTGGAGGCGATGCGCAGCGCGAAGCACTTCTTGCCCAGCAGCGCGTTGCCGCCATAGCCCGAGCCATAACTCCAGATCTCGCGCGTTTCGGGATAGTGGACGATGTATTTGGTGGTGTTGCAGGGCCAGGGCACGTCCTGCGCACCCTCGGCCAGCGGCGCGCCCACGCTGTGCACGCAAGGCACGAATTCGCCGTGGCCGCCCAGCACGTCGTAGACCGCCGAGCCCATGCGCGTCATGGTGCGCATGCTCACCGCCACATAGGGGCTGTCGGTCAGTTCGATGCCGATATGGGCGATGTGCGAACCCAGCGGGCCCATCGAGAAGGGCACCACGTACATCGTGCGGCCGCGCATGCAGCCTTTGAACAGCGCCTTGTCCCCCGTCTGCAGCAGCGTGCGCATCTCGGCCGGGACCATCCAGTTGTTGGTGGGGCCGGCGTCCTCGGCCTTCTCGCTGCAGATGTAGGTGCGGTCCTCGACGCGGGCCACGTCGCTCGGGTCGCTGCGTGCCAGGAAGCTGTTCGGGCGCAGCGCCGGGTTCAGCCGCAGCAGCGTACCGGCGGCCACCAGCTGCTCGGTCAGGCGCTGGTATTCGGCCTCGGAGCCGTCACACCAGTAGACCTCCTTGGCTTCGGTCAGCGCCGCTACTTCGGCCACCCAGGAAACCAGGCGGGCATGCTTGACACGGGCGGGCACGTTCAGGCGCAGGCCCTCGAAGGCAGGACGGTTCATGACATCTCCGAAATGGAAGTGATTGCAAGTCAGGCTTTGGCCAAGCTCCCCCGGCGCCGGCCCGACCGACCCAGATGGGAGAGACTCGCCAAAACCCGCGGGCGCCGGCACGCGCACATGATGCGGCCGCAACTGCAGGGAAATCATTGTCGGATCAATGTAATCACCTGGTAACTACCCGGTCGGAGCGGTTCATGCAAATTTCTCATAACTCGATGCGCAAAGATTCCGGGGTCCGGCAATGAGGATCCTGCAGGTCTGCGTGGGCCGCGCGCGCAAGGCCGAGATCGGCGGCCGCACGTACATGACCGCCATCGCCAAGCGCGCGGTCGCCGGCCCCTTGGCCGTGCGCCCGTTGGGACTGGAAGGCGACGAACAGGCCGACTTGAGCGTGCATGGCGGCCTGGCCAAGGCGGTCTATGCCTATCCGCAGGAGCACTACGCCTTCTGGCAGACCGTGCGCGCGCAGGCCGGCGTGGCGCTGTGGGACGAGCCGCTGCCGCCCGGCAGCTTGGGCGAGAACCTGCTGCTGCAAGGCCTGCTGGAAGACCAGTTGTGGATTGGCGACCGGCTGCGCATCGGCCACCCGGACTCGGGGGCCGGCTGTGTGCTGGCCGTGAGCGAACCGCGCCTTCCCTGCACCAAGTTCAGCGCCGCCATGGGATTTGCGCAGGCGGTCCGGCTGATGGCCCAGTCGGGCTGGTGCGGCGTCTACCTGGCGGTGCTGGAGCCCGGCGCCGTGCAGGCCGGCGACGCCATCGAACTGGTCCCCGGCCCGCGCGAGGTGAATCTGCGCGAGCTGTTCCGCAAGCGCGTGCCTGGCGCCCTCGGCCGGTAGTGCGGCGATGTCAGTGCAGCGACGGTAGCGCGGCGACGGTAGTGCAGCGAAGTTAATGCGGCGACCCCGGCGCTTGCCACAATGACGCGATGAGCACCGAACCCGTCGCCCGCGGCTGGCCGCATCCGCTGGGCGCCTTTCCGCAGCCGGAGGGCACCAACTTCAGCGTCTTCTCGCGCCATGCCGAGCGACTGGACCTGCTGCTGTACGACACCGCGGATGCCGCCGAGCCGGCGCGCGCGATCGCGCTCGAACACCACGGCCACCGCAGCGGCGACTACTGGCACGCCTTCGTGCCCGGGGTGGCACCCGGCCAACTCTACGCGTGGCGCGCGCAGGGTCCCCACGACCCCGACCGCGGCCTGCGCTTCGACGCCAGCAAGGTGCTGCTCGACCCCTACGGCCGTGCCGTCGCGCTGCCGGCTGGCTACTGCCGGGCCGCGGCCAGCGAACCCGGCTCCAACGACGCCCTGGCCGTCAAGAGCGTGGTTGCCGACGATCACGGCTACGACTGGGAAGGCGACGCGCCGCTGCAGCGCCCCTTTGCCGCCACCGCCATCTACGAGCTGCATGTGCGCGGCTTCACGCAGCACCCGAGCTCGGGCGTGGCCGCCAACCGGCGCGGCACCTATGCGGCGCTGGTGGACAAGATCCCGTACCTGGTGGACCTGGGCGTCACCGCGGTCGAACTGATGCCGGTGTTTGCCTTCGACGTGCAGGACGCGCCGCCGGGCCTTTCCAACTACTGGGGCTATTCGCCGTTCTCGTTCTTCGCGCCGCACCCCGGCTACAGCCGGGCCGCGGCGCCGCTGGCGGTGCTGGACGAATTCCGCGACATGGTCAAGGCCATGCACCGCGCCGGGCTGGAAGTGATCCTGGACGTGGTCTTCAATCACACCCACGAGGGCAACGAGACCGGCCCCACCTGCAGCCTGCGCGGGCTGGACAACAGCGGCTACTACCTGCTGCAGCCCGGCGGTCGTTATGCCAACCACTCGGGCTGCGGCAATACGCTCAACGCCGGCCACGCGGTGGTGCGGCGGCTCATCCTGGACAGCCTGCGCTACTGGGTGCAGGTGATGCACGTGGACGGTTTCCGCTTCGACCTGGCCGCCGTGTTCTCGCGCGACGAACGCGGCGTGCCGCGCACCGACTCGCCGGTGCTGTGGGACATCGCCAGCGACCCCGTGCTGGCCGGCACCAAGCTCATCGCCGAGGCCTGGGACGCCGACGGTCTGTACCAGGTGGGGCGCTTTCCCGGCAACCAGTGGAAGGAATGGAACGGCCAGTTCCGCGACGACGTGCGCGCCTTCGTGCGCGGCGACGAAGACACCGTGCCGAAGCTGGCCAACCGCCTGCTCGGCAGCCCGGACCTGTATGGCGAACGCCCGCGCGAGCCGGCGCAGAGCATCAATTTCGTCACCAGCCACGACGGCTTCACGCTCGAGGACCTGGTGTCGTACAACGTCAAGCACAACCTCACCAACGGCGAAGGCAACCGCGACGGCGACGACCACAACCTGAGCTGGAACTGCGGCGCCGAAGGGCCCACCCACGACCCCGCCGTGCTGACGCTGCGCGAACGCCAGGTGAAGAATCTGCTGGCCATCACCGTGCTTTCACTGGGCACGCCGATGCTGCGCATGGGCGACGAGATGCGGCGCAGCCAGCACGGCAACAACAACGCCTGGTGCCAGGACAACGAAGCGAACTGGCTGGACTGGGGGCTGCTCGCACACCACCCTGGCATCCACCACTTCGTGCGCGGGCTGCTGCGGCTGCGCGGGCTGCGCGACTCGGTGCGCGAGGACCGCCACCTGACGCTGGCCCAGCTCACCGACCAGGCCCGCGTGCGCCTGCACGGCGTGCGCCTGGGCGCGCCCGACCTGGCGCCGTGGTCGCACAGCCTGGCGCTCACCGCAGCCACGCTGTCGGGCGGGTGGTCGATGTACTTCGCGCTCAATGCCTGGTCGCAGCCGCTGGACTTCGAACTGCCGCCCGGCCCAGCCGGCGGCGGCCCCTGGCTGCGTGTGCTGGACACCTCGCTCCCGTCCCCCGACGATTTGCTGGAACCGGTCGCGGCGCCGCCGGTGGCGGGCTCGCACCTGGTCGTGCAGCCGCGATCGGTGGTGGTGTTGTTCGCGGCGGCCGGGGTGCCGCCGGCGGGCGCTGGTCGGGCCACCTGAGCGGCGAACCGGCCGGAGCAGCCTGTTCAGCCGGGCCGGGCGGCCTGGCGGGCGCGCAGCCAGCGGTACAGCGGTGCCGTGAGCGTGAGCACCGCGACATAGCGCGTCACATGAAACGCCGTGACCACCGGCACGCCGAGCTGCAGCACCTTGGCGGTGATGCTCATCTCGGCAATGCCGCCCGGCGTGGTGCCCAGCAGCACGGTGGCCGGGTGCAGCCCCACCGCCTGCGCCAGCACCCAGGCAAAGCCGGCCGACGCGACGATCATGGCCAGCGTGCCCAGCGCCACCGCTGCCAGCCAGCGCGGCGCCGTGCGCGCGAAATCGGCCGTGAAGCGGCTGCCCAGCGCCACGCCGATGAACAGCTGCCCGGCATTGCTGGCCGCCTTGGGCAGCGCCGAAAGTTCCACGCCCGAGGCGGTGATGAGCAGCGTCGAAAGCAGCGCGCCCAGCACCCACGGGTTGGGCGCGCGCAGCAACGCCAGCAGCGCCATGCCGGCGGCACTGGCGGCCAGCAGCAGCGCCAGGCCCAGCGGCCGCACTTCCTGCAGCGCCGGCACGGCGGGGTCGATGCCGTGGATGCCGGCGGCCTGGTAGCCGAAGGGAATGAGCACCACCACCAGCAGCACACGCAGCGAATGCGCCGCCGCCACGCGGTCGACACGGCCGCCATGGCGTTCGGCCAGCAGCGCCATTTCCGAGGCGCCGCCGATGGCCGAGGCAAAGAAGGCACTCGCGTGGTCGCCGCCGTTCACGCGCAGCAGCAGGCGATAGAAGCCATAGCCCATCAGGAAGGCCCAGCCGATGCCCACCAGCAGCGCCGGCGCCAGCGGCAGCAGCAGCGCCATCACCGACGGCGTGAAATACAGGCCCAGCGCCACGCCGATCATCCACAGCCCCGCATTGCGCAGCCGGGTGGACGAGGCCAGCTTCATCCCGGCCATGCCGCAGCCGGCGGTGGCCAGGAGCGGTCCGATCATCCACGGCAGCGGCAGGTGCAGCCACACCGCGGCCAGCGCCGCGACCAGCGCCAGCAGCAGGGTCAGGCCGACGCGCCGTGCGCGCTCAAGCCGTGGCGGCATCCAGCGTGGGGTAGTCGGTGTAGCCGGCAGCCCCACCGCCATAGAAGGTGGTCGTGTCCGGCGCATTCAGCGGTGCGTCTTCGCGCAGGCGGCGGCCCAGGTCGGGGTTGGCGATGAAGGCCTTGCCGAAGGCCACCAGGTCGGCTGCGCCCGAGGCCACTGCGTCCAGCGCCATGGCCCGCGTATAGCCGTTGTTCACCATCCACGCGCCTTTGAAGCGGCGGCGCAGCGCTGCGTAGTCGAAGGGCGCGAAGTCGCGTGCGCCGCCGGTCTGGCCCTCCACCACGTGCAGGTAGGCCAGATTCATGGGCGCCAGCGCCGCCACCGCGGCTTCGTGCAGTGCCTGCGGGTGGCTGTCTGGCGCGGCGTCGTTGGACGGCGTCACCGGCGACAGCCGCAAGCCCGTGCGGCCGCCGCCGATTGATCCCGTGACGGCCTGCATCACTTCGCGCAGGAAACGAATGCGGTTCTCGACGGAACCGCCATAGGCGTCGCTGCGGTCGTTGATGGAGTCGCGCAGGAACTGGTCGATGAGATAACCATTGGCGCCGTGCACCTCGACGCCGTCGAAACCGGCCTCCATGGCGTTCAGCGCGGCGCGGCGGTAGTCGTCCACCACGCCCGGGATTTCTTCGGTGGCCAGCGCGCGCGGCGGCGAGCAGGTGGCAAAGCCGCCGGCGATGTAGGTCTTCGTGCTGACCGGCCGCGCGGTGCTGGACACAGGCGCCTGACCGCCGGGCTGCAGCGACACGTGCGAGATGCGCCCCACGTGCCACAACTGCACCACGATGCGGCCGCCGCGCGCGTGCACGGCTTCGGTGATGCGGCGCCAACCGGCCACCTGCTCGGCGCTGTGGATGCCGGGGGTGTCCAGGTAGCCCTGGCCTTCGGGGCTGATCTGCGTGGCTTCGGTGATGAGGAGCCCGGACCCGGTGGCCGGGTCGGCGCGCTGCGCGTAGTACTCGCGCATCAGCTCGTTGGGCACCTGGCCGGGGCTGGCGCGATTGCGCGTGAGCGGGGCCAGGACGATGCGGGTGGCGAGTTCGATATCGCCGGCCCGGCAGGGGTCGAAGAGGGTGGTCATGGCGCAAGGGTAGCGCATGGCCCGGCCGTTGGCGGGCGCGCTGGCGCATGGCCCGGCGGCGGGTGCCCGGCAACATGGCACAGTCGCGCCATGCTCGCCTACCGCCACGCCTTCCACGCCGGCAACCACGCCGACGTGCTCAAACACCTGGTGCTGACGCTGGTGCTGCGCCACATGAACCTAAAGGACAAGGGCTGGCGCTACGTGGACACCCACGCGGGCGCCGGCGGCTATTCGCTGGAAGGCGACTATGCGAAGAAACGCGGCGAATTCGAGCAAGGCATCGCCCGCCTGTGGGAGCGCGACGACCTGCCACCGCCTGTGGCCGACTACGTGGCGCTGGTGCGCGCCTTCAACGGCGGCAGCAAGCTCAAGCCGAAACTGAAACAGTATCCGGGCTCGCCCGGTCTGGCGCAGCTGCTGATGCGGCCGCAAGACCAGTTGCGGCTGTTCGAGATGCACCCCACCGACCACAAGATCCTGGCCTCGTTCCTGGGCGACGTGCCCGGCGTCGAGGTCAAACTGGCCGACGGCTTTGCCAGCCTGAAGTCGCAGCTGCCGCCGCCTACAAGGCGGGGCGTGGTGCTCATCGACCCCAGCTACGAGCTCAAGTCCGATTACCCGCGCACGCTGGCGGCGCTGCGCGAGGCGCTGGAGCGTTTTGCCGACGCGGTGGTCGTCGTCTGGCTGCCGCAGCTGCAGTTGCTGGAAGCCACGCAGTTGCCACAGCGGCTGAAAGCCACTGCCACGGCCGGTGCCAAGAAAGGGTGGCTGCACGCCCAGCTGACGGTGGCGCGCGCCGACGAGCGCGGCTTCGGCATGCTGGGCAGCAGCGTCTTCGTGGCCAACCCGCCGCACACCCTGCACGGCAGCCTGCAACCGCTGTTGCCGTGGCTGGCGGGGGTGCTGGGGCAGGTCGACGGCGCAACGCACCGCCTGGAGCACGGCGCCGGGGCTTGAGTCCCGGTCGAGGGGCCGGCGCGGCAGTCCGCCGCACCGGTGCACGAGAAGTCAGACCGCACAAGGCACGCGTGGCGCATCGCGCTTGCGGTCCCCCCTCACTTTGCACGGTCATGCCGGCCTGGCGTCCGTCCAGGGCGTGCCGGCTTGGCGATACTCCCGGGCATGACCCTGCCCTTTCGCCGCGCCGCCTTCGTTCGTGTCGCTCCTTTCGTGGCCTTCATGGCGTTCCTGGGCCTGCGCGGCCTGACGCCTGCCGACGGCTCCTGGGGCGGACTCGACCCGCGCTGGGTCTATCTGCTGCAGGTGGCGGTGCCGGCCGGGATGCTTGCCGCTTGGTGGCGCGAATATGGCGAACTGGCACGGCAGACCCTGCCCACGCTGCGCGAAGCGCTGTTGGCGGTGGCGGTGGGCGTGGTGGTCTTCCTGATCTGGGTGCGGCTGGACGCGCCGTGGATGACGATCACCGCCGGTGCCGTGGCACCTTTCGTGCCGCTCACGCCCGAAGGCCAGTTCGACTGGGCGCTGATCGTGCCGCGGCTGGTGGGTGCCGCGTTGCTGGTGCCGGTGATGGAAGAGATCTTCTGGCGCTCGTTCCTGATGCGCTGGCTCCAGCATCCGGTGTTCGAATCGGTGGCGCCGGCCCGGGTGGGGCTGAAGGCGGTGGTGCTTGCGACCTTCCTGTTCGTGCTGGCGCACACGCTGTGGCTGGCCGCCATCGTGGCCGGGCTGGCCTATGCGTGGCTCTATATTCGCACCGGCAAGCTGTGGGTGGCGGTGATCGCGCACGCGGTCACCAACGGCGCTCTCGGCGCCTGGGTGCTGGCCACGGGAAACTGGCAGTTCTGGTAGGCAGCCCGACGGGCTATACACCGCGGGCGCGGTCGGCCCTGAACTGCGCCCGCCAGGCCTCGAAGCGGCCCCCGTCCAGCGCCGCGCGCACCTCGCGCATCAGGTTCACGTAGTAGTGCAGGTTGTGGATGCTGGCCAGCATGGGGCCCAGCATCTCGCCGCAGCGGTCCAGGTGGTGCAGGTAGGCGCGGCTGAAGCCGCCGCTGCCTCCGCCGCCGCTGTTCGTGCCGGCGCTGCCGACGCAGGCGTGGCAGCCACATGTTTCGTCCACGGGACGCTCGTCTGCCTTGAAACGCGCATTGCGGATCTTCAGGTCGCCGAAGCGCGTGAACAGGTGGCCGTTGCGCGCATTGCGCGTAGGCATCACGCAGTCGAACAGGTCCACGCCGCAGGCCACGCCTTCGACCAGGTCCTCGGGCGTGCCCACGCCCATCAGGTAACGCGGCTTGTGCGCGGGCAGCCGGTGCGGCGTGTGGGCCATGATGCGCAGCATCTCTTCCTTGGGCTCGCCCACGCTGACGCCGCCGACGGCATAGCCGGGCAGATCCAGTTCGACCAGCGCCTGCAGCGACTCTTCGCGCAGGCCCTCGAACATGCCGCCCTGCACGATGCCGAACAGCGCATTCGGGTTGCCCAGGCGCTGGAATTCGTCCCGGCTGCGGCGCGCCCAGCGTTGGCTGAGTTCCATCGAGGCGCGCGCCTCGGCTTCGGTGGTCAAGTGGCCGGCCGTCTGGTAGGGCGTGCATTCGTCGAATTGCATCGCGATGTCGCTGTTCAGCACGGTCTGGATCTGCATGCTGATCTCGGGCGTGAGAAAGAGCTTGTCGCCGTTCACCGGCGAGGCAAAGCGCACGCCTTCTTCGCTGATCTTGCGACCCTTGCCGTCTTCGCCGCCCAGGCTCCAGACCTGGAAGCCACCGCTGTCGGTGAGCATCGGCCGGGGCCAGCCTTCGAAGCGGTGCAGGCCGCCGAAGGCGCGCAGCACGTCCAGCCCGGGGCGCATCCACAGGTGGAAGGTGTTGCCCAGGATGATCTGCGCGCTCATTTCTTCCAGCGAGCGCGGCAGCACGCCTTTCACCGTGCCGTAGGTGCCGACGGGCATGAAGACCGGGGTTTCGACGACACCGTGGTTCAACGTCAGGCGGCCGCGCCGGGCCAGGCCCTCGGTGGCGAACAACTCGAATGTCAGCATGCGGCGATTGTCGCCGCGGGCTTTCGCAGCCCCCGGCTTCAAGCCGCAGCGACTCGCTGCAGCAGCATCGCGTCACCGTAGCTGAAGAAGCGGTAGCGCGACTCCACCGCGTGGCGGTACAGCGCCATCACGTGGGCGTGGCCGGAGAAGGCGCTGACCAGCATCAGCAGCGTGCTGCGCGGTAGGTGGAAGTTGGTGAGCAGCAAGTCGACCACGCGGAACTCGAAGCCCGGCGTGATGAAGATGTCGGTTTCGCCGCTGAAAGCCTGCAAGGCGCCGCCGTCCTTCACCCGGGCCGCGGCCGATTCCAGCGCGCGCAGCGTCGTCGTGCCCACCGCCACCACGCGCCCACCCGCGGCACGCGTGGCGGCGATGGCCGCCACCGTCTCGGCGCCGACCTCGAACCACTCGCTGTGCATCTTGTGCTCGGCGATGTGCTCCACACGCACCGGCTGGAAGGTGCCGGCACCCACGTGCAGCGTCACCGCGGCGCGCTGGATGCCGCTTGCGGTCAGCGCGGCGAGCAGGCCGGCGTCGAAATGCAGGGCGGCCGTCGGAGCGGCCACCGCGCCGGGGCGGGCGGCGAACACCGTCTGGTAGCGCTCGGCGTCCTCGGCCGTGTCGGCGTGCTCGATGTAGGGCGGCAGCGGCACGTGGCCGTGGCGCTCCAGCAGCGCCAGCGGGTCGGCGGGAAAGCGCAGATGGAACAGCGCGCCTTCCGGCCCGGCGCGGCCCAGCACCTCAGCGTCGAAAGCGTCGGCAAAACGCACCCGGCTGCCCGGCCGCGGCGACTTGCTGGCGCGCAGGTGGGCCAGCACCTCGTGACCGGGCAGCACCCGTTCCACCAGGGCCTCCACCGCGCCGCCGGTGGGCTTCTCGCCCAGCAGCCGTGCCTTGATGACGCGCGTGTCGTTGAACACCAGCAGGTCGCCGGGCTGCAGCAGCGCTGGCAGGTCGCGGATGGCTCGGTCCACAGGCACGGCGCCTGTGCCGTCAAGCAGCCGCGCGCCGCTGCGCTCGGGCGCCGGGTGCTGCGCGATCAGCTCCGGCGGCAGGGCGAAGTCGAAGTCGCTGACCGAATCAGTGCGTTGGCGGATGTTCATGCGCTGGGCTGGGCGCCCCGGGATCACGGCCAGGATAGACCGGTCAAAATTGTTCCATGCCCAGCCCGCCGCCCGCACCCGCGGCACCCAAACCCCCACAGGACAAGCTCTCGGCGCCCGCACGCGCGCTGCGCAAGCTGGGGCTGGCGCGCGACATCGACCTGGCGCTGCACCTGCCCATGCGCTACGTGGACGAGACGCGCATCACGCCCGTGGCCACGCTGCGCGACGGCGACACGGCGCAGGTGCAGGGCACGGTCGTCGAATGCCGCGTGGAGACGCGCACGCGGCGCCAACTCGTGGTGCGGCTGGCCGACGACAGCGGCGAAATCGTGTTGCGGCTGGTGCACTTCTACCCGTCGAACCAGAAGACGCTGGCCGTGGGCCAGTTGGTGCGCGCCCGCGGCGAGGTGCGCGGCGGCTTCTTCGGCCGCGAGATGGTGCATCCCGAGTTCCGCGCCGTCACTGCCGACGCCGCACTGCCGCAGGCGCTGACGCCGGTCTACCCCAGCAGCGCGCAACTGCCGCAGGCCTATCTGCGCAAGGCCGCAGCCTCGGCGCTGGGCCGCGCGCCGCTGGGCGAATTGCTGCCGGCAGAGGTGTTGCCCGGCGGCCTGCCGACCTTGCGCGAGGCGCTGCAGTTCCTGCACCACCCCAGCCCGAACGTGCCCCTGACCACCCTGGAAGACCACAGCCACCCGGCCTGGCAGCGGCTGAAGTTCGAGGAGCTGCTGGCGCAGCAGCTCTCGCAGGCTCAGGCGCAAGCCGCACGTGCCACGCTGGCCGCGCCGGTGTTGAGCCCGCGCACAAGCGGCCTGGCCGCGCAACTGCTGGCCACGCTGCCCTTCACGCTGACCGCCGCACAGCAGCGAGTGGTGGCCGAAATCCGCACCGACCTGGCGCGCCCGCAGCCCATGCACCGGCTGCTGCAGGGCGACGTGGGATCGGGCAAGACGGTGGTGGCCGCGCTGGCCGCCGCCACGGCCATGGGTGCCGGCTGGCAGTGCGCGCTGATGGCGCCCACCGAGATCCTGGCCGAGCAGCATTTCCGCAAGCTGGTGCAGTGGCTGGAGCCCTTGGGCGTGCAGGTGGCCTGGCTCACCGGCAGCCGCAAGGGCAAGGCCCGCACCGCAATGGTCGAGCGAGTCGCCTCGGGCGAAGCCATGCTGGTGGTGGGCACGCACGCCGTCATCCAGCACGACGTGGCCTTCGCGCGGCTGGGCCTGGCCATCGTCGACGAGCAGCACCGCTTCGGCGTGGCGCAGCGGCTGGCGTTGCGGCAGAAGCTGCAGGAGCAGGCGCTGGAGCCCCATCTGCTCATGATGAGCGC
Source organism: Burkholderiales bacterium (assembly GCA_011391855.1). Lineage (GTDB taxonomy): Bacteria > Pseudomonadota > Gammaproteobacteria > Burkholderiales > Burkholderiaceae_C > Rubrivivax. Next base: position 7,777 of record JAABPT010000263.1, on the reverse strand, counting down.
CACGCCGATCCCGCGCACGCTGGCCATGACCTATTTCGCCGACCTGGACGTGAGCACCATCGACGAACTGCCGCCCGGCCGCACGCCCATCGTGACCAAGGTCTTCGCCGACAGCCGGCGCGAACAGGTGGTGGCGCGCATCCGCGACGAGGTGGCGCAGGGCAAGCAGGTCTACTGGGTGTGCCCGCTGGTCGAGGAAAGCGAGCACCTGGACCTGCAGAACGCCACCGCCACCCACGCCGAACTCGGCGCCGCCCTGCCCGGCGCCAGGGTCGGCCTGCTGCACGGGCGCATGGCCGCGGCTGAAAAGGCGGCGGTGATGTCGCTCTTCACCGGCGGGCAGATGCAGTTGCTGGTGGCCACCACCGTGATCGAGGTGGGTGTGGACGTGCCCAACGCCAGCCTGATGGTGATCGAACACGCGGAGCGGTTTGGCCTGGCACAGCTGCACCAGTTGCGCGGCCGCGTCGGGCGCGGTGAAGTGGCCAGCGTTTGCGTGCTGCTGTATACGCCGCCGCTTTCCGCCACCGGCAAGGCGCGGCTGAAGGCCATGGCCGAGACGAACGACGGCTTTGAGATCGCGCGCCGCGACCTGGACATCCGCGGCCCCGGCGAATTCATGGGCGCGCGCCAGAGCGGCGACGCGTTGCTGCGCTTCGCCGACCTGCAGGCCGACGGCGCCTTGCTGCAGCATGCGCGCACGGTGGCGCCGCGGCTGCTGCGCGAACACCCGCAGGCGGCGGCGGCCCACGTGCAGCGCTGGCTGGCCGGCCGCGCCGAGTTCCTGAAGGCCTGAAGGCCTGAAGAGCGCGCGGCAGTCCTGGCCGTGGGCCAGTCCGCCGACTTCGCCACAATCGCACCATGACCCTGACCGAGCTGAAATATATCGTCGCCGTGGCACGCGAAAAGCATTTCGGCCGCGCCGCCGAAGCCTGCTTCGTTTCCCAGCCTACGCTCAGCGTGGCCATCAAGAAGCTGGAGGAAGAGCTCGACGTCAGACTCTTCGAACGCGGTTCCAGCGAGGTGAGCGTCACGCCGCTGGGCGAGCAGATCGTGCGCCAGGCGCAGCAGGTCATCGAACAGGCGGCGGCCATCAAGGAGATCGCCAAGCGCGGCAAGGACCCGGTGAGCGGGCCGCTGCGCCTGGGCATCATCTACACCATCGGCCCCTACCTGCTGCCCGACCTGGTGCGCCAGGCCATCGAGCGCGTGCCGCAGATGCCGCTCATGCTGCAGGAGAATTTCACCGTCAAGCTGCTGGAGATGCTGCGCACCGGGGAGCTGGACTGCGCCATCATGGCCGAGCCCTTCCCCGATACCGGGCTGGCCGTGGCGCCGCTGTACGACGAGCCTTTCATGGCCGCCGTGCCCACCGGCCACGCGCTGGCCAAGCGTAAAACGATCACGGCCGAGGAACTGAAGCAGGAAACCATGCTGCTGCTGGGCACCGGCCACTGCTTCCGCGACCACGTGCTCGAGGTCTGCCCCGAATACGCACGCTTTGCCAGCGACGCCGAAGGTATCCGCAAGAGTTTCGAGGGCAGCTCGCTGGAGACCATCAAGTACATGGTGGCCTCGGGCATGGGCGTCACGGTGGTGCCGCAACTCAGCGTGCCCAGGGAAGCGCAGACGCACATCAGATATGTCAAGTTCAGCGCTCCGGTGCCCACGCGCCGCGTGGTGCTGGCGTGGCGGCGCACCTTTCCGCGCTACGAGGCCATTGCGGCGCTGCGAAACTGCGTCTACGCGTGCGAACTGCCGGGTGTGAAGCGGCTGACGGCCTGAGCGCGGCAGGGCGGACCGAAACGGCGGTAACGGCGGCAGTGGCTATTGCCGAGTTGAGCCCAATCAATTTCACTTCTCGATAGTGTTTGTCTAATATCCTGACCAGCATGCGAGTACCGGGTTCCGATGCGTCGCGTCGGGCCCGCCAGGAACCCAACTTCAGGAGAATTTCATGGCCAAGAGCAATTCCGCCAGCCGCGCGCCGGCTCTCAATATCGGCATCGGCGAGAAGGATCGCGCCGCCATCACCGAAGGGCTGGGCCGGCTGCTCGCCGACACCTACACGCTGTACCTGACCACGCACAATTTCCACTGGAACGTGACCGGGCCCATGTTCAACACGCTGCACGCGATGTTCATGACGCAGTACACCGAGCTGTGGAATGCGGTGGACCCGATCGCCGAGCGCATCCGCAGCCTGGGCCACCCGGCGCCGGGCTCCTATGCGCAGTTCGGCAAGCTCAGCTCGCTGAAGGACGCGCCAGCCACCCCGCCCAAGGCGCTGGACATGGTGCGCATCCTGGTGGAAGGCCACGAGGCCGTGGCGCGCACTGCGCGCAGCATCTTCCCGCTGGCCGACAAGGCCGGCGACGAACCCACGGCCGACCTGCTGACGCAGCGCCTGACGGTGCACGAACAAACGGCGTGGATGCTGCGTTCGCTGCTGGAGGAGTGAGCGCCTGACCGGCGGCGCGCCCCTCAGCGCGCCAGCCCGGTGAGGTCGATTTCGCCGCTGGTGCCAAAGCCCGTGCCGCCCAGACCCGCGCTGCCCAGCTTGCCGCGCAGTTCATAGGCCACGCGCTCGACCCGGCCGCCGCCTTCGGCCTGGCGCACCAGGTCCAGCAACTGGCGTGCGATGGTGAAGCCCGACACAGACACCGGAATCTCCAGCACGGCTTCGCCATACCCCGCCACCTGGCCGGCCAGCGGCGCCACGCCGCTGGCAAAGCGCTGGCCGCGCAGGTCCAGTTCCAGCGACACGCCCTCGTAGGTCAGCACCTGCGAACTCGGGTTCTGCACCCGCAGCTTGGCCATGAAACGCAGCTCCAGGCCTTCGCCGGGCAGGCTCTTCAATCCCGCCAGGTCCACCCGCGGCGGGTCGCCGAAAGGCAGGCTGCTGCACGCCCCCAGCGCAAGGGGCAGGCACGCCAGCGCCAGCCAATGCCGGCGTGTCGGGCGGGAGCCGGACCGGGGCATGACGTGGCGCATGGTGGTCGCAAGAGCGTGGAAAGAACGGGGCATGGCTGTTCCCAGCAAGTGGCGGCAAGAAGGGGGTCAACGATAATCCCACGTTTGCCTCCCTCCCACGCAGGTCACCCAGCCTTGTCCGACGATCTTGCCCGCGAGGTGCTGCGCCGCCGCACCTTCGCCATCATTTCCCACCCCGACGCCGGCAAGACCACGCTGACGGAAAAGCTGCTGCTGTTTTCAGGCGCGATCCAGATCGCCGGCAGCGTGAAGGCGCGCAAGGCCACGCGCCACGCCACCAGCGACTGGATGGAAATCGAGAAGCAGCGCGGCATCTCGGTGGCCAGCAGCGTGATGCAGATGGAATACCGCGGCTGCGTCATCAACCTGCTCGACACCCCCGGCCACCAGGATTTCAGCGAAGACACCTACCGCGTGCTGACCGCCGTGGACGCGGCGCTGATGGTCATCGACGCGGCCAACGGCGTGGAGCCGCAGACGCGGCGGCTGCTGCAGGTGTGCCGAGCGCGGAACACGCCCATCCTCACTTTCGTGAACAAGATGGACCGCGAGGTGAAAGAGCCGCTGGCGCTGATGGACGAGATCGAGCGCGAACTCGGCATGGAAGTGGTGCCGTTCACCTGGCCGGTGGGCATGGGCAAGGCCTTCCACGGCGTGATGGACCTTCGCGAGAAGCAGATGCGCGTGTTCAGCCCGGGAGAGGACCGCAAGGGGGTAGAGGACGAAATCCTGGCCGGCCTGGACAACCCGGCCTACGCGCAGCGATTCGGCATGCAGTACGAGCAGGCGCATGGCGAGATCGAACTGCTCACCGACGCCGCCCCGACCTTCGAGCCGCACGCCTTCCTGGCCGGCCACCAGACGCCCATGTTCTTCGGCTCGGCGGTGAACAATTTCGGCGTGCGTGAGGTGCTCGACGCGCTGGTGGACCTGGCGCCGCCGCCCGGCGACCGCCCGGCCATCCAGCGCGTGGTCCACCCCGAGGAGCCCAAGTTCGCCGGCGTGGTGTTCAAGATCCAGGCCAACATGGACCCCGCGCATCGCGACCGCATCGCCTTCGTGCGCGTGGCCAGCGGCCACTTCGAGCGCGGCATGCGGCTGAAGGTGTCGCGCAGCGGCAAGGAGATGCGGCCGAACACGGTCGTCAGCTTCCTCAGCCAGCGCCGCGAATTGCTGGACGAGGCCTTTGCCGGCGACATCATCGGCATCCCCAACCACGGCGTGCTGCAACTGGGCGACACGCTCACCGAAGGCGAGGTGCTGCAGTTCACCGGCCTGCCCTTCTTCGCGCCCGAGATGTTCCGCAGCGTGGAGGTGGCCGACCCGCTGAAGACCAAGCAACTCAAGGCCGGCCTCACGCAGCTGGGCGAGGAAGGTGCGATCCAGGTCTTCCGCCCGGTGGCCGGCAGCGTGCTGCTGCTGGGCGCGGTGGGGCAGCTGCAGTTCGAGGTGGTGGCGCACCGGCTGGAACACGAGTACGGCTGCAAGGCGCGCATCCTGCCCAGCCGCTACCAGGTGGCGCGCTGGGTGACCTGCGACGAAGCCGACGGCGGCGAACGCGAACTGAAGCGCTTCATCGACGGCAATTCACACCGCGTGGCCTACGACGCGGTGGACGCGCCGACGGTGCTGGTGGAATATTCACCCGAGCTGCGCGCCATCGAGAGCAACTGGCCGAAGATCAAGTTCCACGCACTGCGCGAACACGCGGGGCTGGTGTTCCAGAAGAGGCTGGAGGGGTGAGGTGGCCTCAGGGCAAACGGGCCAGCAGTGCGAGTAGCTGTTGACGCAGCTCTGGCGCACGCTCCCTCACGATGATCCACACCGTCTCGGCCTCGATGCCAAGGTACCCGTGCGCGACACGGTTGCGAGTGCCGATGACCTGGCGCCATGAAATCTCGGGCGCTTGCGCGCGCAGGTCCAGCGGCACATGCGTCGCGGCCTCACCGATCAGTTCGACATTGCGGAGGATGGCGTCGTAGCGCATGCGGTCGGACAGCAAGGCGGCCAAGTCAGGTACCGCGCCGTAGTCGGCGACACGCTCGCAGAACTCCACCATGTCGCGCAGGTAGAGCTTCAGATCGCGCTCAGGCAACGACGATGGCGTCTCGCTCGACATAGGGTCTCAACTCGGCACGCAGTGCCCGCTCGGTCACCAGATCGATGGGGCAGCCCAGCAGATCCTCCAGATAGAACATGACCCCGAAGTAGGCCTCGGGGCTCGCGGGCTCGCCGAAGTCGACCAGCACATCGACATCGCTGTCCGCGCGTGCCGTGCCACGCGCCACGCTGCCGAACAGCGCCAGCCGCCGCACGCCGAAGCGCTCGGCCAGCACGGGCTTGTGCTGGGCCAGCAGGGCGAGCGTCTGGTCTCTGTCCATTTGCGCATCATGCCGCAAGCGCCAGCGCTTGGGTGGCGGTCAAGTCGCCGGTTCGCTTTCGAACCCGTCCAGCGTCTGCTGCGCGGACGCCGTTGCCGGCATATGGCCTGCAGGGAAGAAGACGCCCTGCGTGCGCAGGGTGGACTCCGAGATCAGGGGCCCGCTGCAGATGCGTTCCAGCAGCTCGGCGGCCTGCGGCTCCAGGTCGACCAGCAGACCCAGCACGTTCAGCACGTTGAGCAGCTCGGTCGTGTACTCGGCCAGCCAGTGGTCGGGCTGGATGTCGCCCAGGGGCGAAGGCCGGCGGCGGTCGCCGATCTGCGGTTTGTCGCGCTCGCGCCGGCGCGAGTTGAACCACTGCACGAGCACCTGCTTGCCGCCCACCTGGTAGTTCCAGACCGCGTGCGGAACGGGCTCGATGTAGCCGCTGCCGACCATCAGGCGCTGCTTGTCGGCGTCGTAGGCCAGCGTGTCGGGCGTGCCTTCGGGCGTGGTCGGGATGGCCCCGCCCTTGGGCACCTGCGGCCGGCGGCCCGCGGGCAGCCGCGGTGGGCCGGGGTCGCGGCCCGCGCCCGGATCGACGCAGCGTTCGCCGAACGTATGCAGCCAGACGACATGTCGCCCCAGGCGGAACGCCTCGTCGAAGAGTTCGGCGCTCGCTGTAACCGGAACACGCAGGCCCGGCGTGGCGAGATCGCTGTCGAATCGGTGCACGAAGCCAGGATGGCCGGCTACACCGGCGAGGTAGGCCAAGAACTCATCGGCGGCCACGGGACGGCCCAGGCGTTCGCTCAGCGCATGCAGGAAGGGCGATCGAAGGTTCGATTGGGTTGCGGCCGCGTCGAGCCAGAGTGGAAACACCTTGCCACCGAACGATCCCTTGAAGTGATGCTTGTCTGGCGGCGACGGGGCAAGAGTCAGAGCAGGACCAGCGCCTGGATGGCGATCATGCAGGGCGGTGACGTAGACCTGTTCGGCCGAGAGGCTCTCCCACAGCATCCCGTTCGGCTGCGTGATGACCCGCACGTCAGGGATGATCCACTGACGATCGAACGAACGCGCGGCGTATCGAACCGGCGGCAGGCAGGACCCGGTCTCCTGCGCAATGGGCGTCAGAGAGCCGGCATGGCCCGGCAAGGGACGACGCAGCGCCGAGTCGATATGCCGGTCAGCGGGCACGCCGGCACGAAGGGTCGGATGAAAGAGCGACTGTTTGCGGTCCGCCGGCGCATCCATCAGGGCCTGCCAGCGCAGCTGCAGCGATTCCGTATCGGGCGCGATCACCCACACTCGCATAGGCTGCACTCCTGAACCGCCGTACTCGAAGAGGTCTTCCAGGCGCGGGAACTCGGCCCACGCGCCGACCGAAGCCGGCATGAACGGATCGCGCGAGCCGGCGCCACAGTCCAGCCATCCTGGGCCATCGAGCCGCAGCGACGCGAGCGCCTCGAACTTCGCCGAGCGATGCCCTTTGGGCAACGCCTGCCAGCGTACTTTGGCCAGGCCATCCGACAGCGCATGGGGCCACCGCGCCGCAACCACGATGCACACCGGCTGCTGCACACCCTGGAACAGTCGCGTGGCGACTTCGGGCTGGTGGCCTTCGGGCGAACAATCGATGACCCAAATTTCGTGGCAACGCTGGCGCAGGTCCTGCCGCATGCGCTCGAAGCCCGGCCCGCTCAGGAAGCCGGCCACGGTGATGTAGGCGACGATGCCGCTGCCGCCACCCGGCGCCTGCCCGGGCAGGTCCTCGAAGACCTTGCGGCTGGCCCAGCGCCAGAAGTAGACATACAGGTTGCGCAGGTGCTTGGCGTGCGCGCCCAGGTGCCAGGCCGGCAGCGGCTGCCAGTCGTCCAGTGGCGCGTACTCGCCCTTCTTGCGGCTGGCCCCCTCGACCCAGCCGCCCAGGCCCTTGGCCTTGTCCTTGTAGGGCGGGTTGCCGATGACCACGGTGATGGGCTGTTCGCGCTTCACGCGGTTGGCCGCCTTGCGCTGCTGGCCGATGGCCGCGGTGAAGCCGGGAAAGCTGCCGCCGTCGTCGTGGGGGTTGCTCAGCGTGTCGGTGACGTACATGCGCGGCGCCACCTTCGGCAGCTCGCCCGTCAGCGCCAGCACCTCGGCCAGCAGGCGCAACTGCGCCACGGCGAAGGGCCCCAGCTGCAGCTCGAACGCCACCAGCCGTTTCAGGGCCGACTCCACGGCGGCCGGCACTGCGCCTTCGCCTTCGTCTTCGCGCACACGCGCCGCCAGGTGGCGCAGCACGCCCAGCACGAAGGTGCCGGTGCCGGTGGCCGGGTCGGCCACCGTCACGCTGTCGGCCGCCAAGCCGCGCGGCAGGCCGAAGCCGGGGCGCTTCAAGGCCTGGTCCACCAACGACACCATCGCGCCCACCACCTCGG
>JAABPT010000251.1 GCA_011391855.1 Burkholderiales bacterium | reverse complement strand
TGGCGCGGCAGCGCGGCGCGCCAGGTGCCGGTGTGGAAGACCTCGGTCGAGCCCGTGGTCCAGATCGGCGGCACGGCCGCAGGGGTCGCCTTCATCACGCCGCCTCCGCGCGCAGCTGCACGTCGGCGCAGCGCCAGCCCTCTTCGCAGGCGGCGATGTTGGCGTCCTTCAACTTCGGTGCGCGTTCACGCAGCGTGGTCTCCAGCATCGGCAGGTCCGGGGCGCCGATGGCGCGCGCGAAGGCGCCGAGCAGGGCCGAATTGACGATGCGCCCCAGGCCGTGGCGGCGCGCGATGGCCAGCCCGTCCACCGGCACCAGGTGCAGCCCCGGCAGCGTGCGCGCGAGTTCGCCCGCGCTGCGCGCCGAATTGACCACCACCACCGTGGCCGGCGTGGCCGTGGCGAGCAAGGCGCCCGCCAGCAGCGTGGCGTCGAAGCACAGGATGGCGTCGGCGCGCTCGATGTCGCAGCGCACGCGCACCGGCCGGTCGTCGACGCGCAGGTAGGAACTCACCGGTGTGCCTCGGCGCGCGCCGCCATAACTGGCGAAGCACTGCACCTGGCGGCCGGCGGCAAAGAAGGCGGCGGCGAGCAGGTTGCCCGCCGTCTGCGCGCCCTGGCCGCCACGGCCCTGGATGACGATCTGCAGCATGGTTTCGCTCTCGGACGGCTACTTCGCGTGGCGCCGGAAATCGGGCGCGCGCTTTTCCTGGAAGGCGCGCACGCCTTCGCGCGATTCGTCGCTGTCGTAGTACAGCTTCAGCGCATAGAGACCCATGCCGGCGATGCCGGCCTGGTGCGCGGTGTCCATGTTGAACGAACGCTTGGCGATGGCCAGTGCCGTCGGGCTGCGCTGCTGGATCTCGTCGCACCAGCGCTGCACTTCCGCGTCGAGCTGATCGTGCGGCACCACGGCATTGACCAGCCCCATCGCCAGCGCTTCCGCCGCGCTGTAGCGCCGGCACAGGTACCACATCTCGCGCGCCTTCTTCTCGCCCACCACGCGCGCCAGCAGCGCCGTGCCGTAGCCGGGGTCGACCGAGCCGACCTTGGGGCCGACCTGGCCGAAGACCGCGCGTTCGGAGGCGATGGTCAGGTCGCACAGCGTGCACAGCACGTTGCCGCCGCCGATGGCGTAGCCCTGCACGCGTGCGATCACCGGCTTGGGCGCGTCGCGCAGCGCGGCGTGCAGTTCTTCCATCGGCAAACCGATGGTGCCGCGGCCGTCGTACTGTCCCGCGTGGGCCGACTGGTCGCCGCCGGTGCAGAAGGCTTTCTCGCCGGCGCCGGCCAGCACGATGCTGCCGACGGCGCTGTCCCAGGCCGCGCGCTGCAGCGCGTGGATCAGTTCGTCGCAGGTGCGGCCGCGAAACGCATTCATGCGCTCGGGCCGGTTGATGGTGATCCACTCGGCGCCGCCGCGGCGTTCGACGATGAGGTCCTGGTAGTCCATGCGTTTGCCTTGCTGGTTTGCCTCGATCGGTTGCGCTGCGCGGTGTCAGGTGCCCGGGCGCGGCAGCACTGCCGTGGCTTCGAGTTCGATCTTGCCGGGGTCGTCCAGCAGGTCGGCCACGAAGATCATGCTCATGGCCGGGTAGTGCGCGCCCATGTGCCGGCGCCAGATGGCGCCGAGTTCGCGGCGCGCGGCCAGGTAGGCCGGCTTGTCGCAACAGAAAGCGGTGATGCGGCAGATGTGCTGCGGCTCGCCGCCGGCCTGGGCCAGCACCGCCAGCACGTTTTCCAGCGCCTGCTCGAACTGCGGCACCAGTTGGTCGGATTCGAAGACCTGGTCTGCATTCCAGCCCACCTGGCCGGCCAGGAAGACGATGCGGCCGGCGTCGACCTCCACGCCGTTGGCGTAGCCCTTGGGTGGTGCCCAGCCTTCGGGGAGCAGGGTGTTCATGCGCATGTTCGGGCCGGGGCCGTCAGTCGATATAACGCGGCGGGTCGGGGTCGTCCGACCAGTCGCTGTCGGGCTGCGGCACCTTGGCCATCCAGGCTTGCACCAGCCCCACGTGTTCGGCTTCCTCGGCCTGCAGCTCCAGCGCGGCGGTGCGTACCGCTTCGTTCGTCGTCATGGCCGCCAGCTGGCCGAAGAAGGCTTCGGCGCGCTGCTCGGCGGCCAGCGCCAGCTGCAGCGCGTGCCAGGGCTGCATGAGGTAGTGCACCTCGTCCACGGCTGCCGCCTCGGGCGATTCGTAGCCCGGCCAGCAGACCTGTTCACGCGGCACCGCGGGTGCGGTCTTCCAGCCCATCTGGTCCATGATGTGCTGCGCATGCTTGGCCTCGTAGCCGGCCATGGTGCGGAACAGCGCGGCCACGTCGCCGTTGTTGTGCGTCTCCATCATGTCGGCGAAGTCGGTATAGCGGTCCACGGCCTCGTTTTCCATCGCCAGCGCGACGGCCATGAATTCGTCCAGGGTCTGCGGCGTGGTCTTCACAGCTCGAACTCCCGTTCCAGGTCGGCCACACTGCGCGCGGCCGACCCCACCCGCGCCGGGTAGGGGTTGCGGTGGCCGGCATAAAGCACGCCGATATTGAAGCCGTCGTCGGTCATGATGCGGCGCGCGGCCAGGGCCGGGTCGTCGGTGGGGTCCACCGGGGCGGCGCGCACGATCTCCTTCCACCCCTTCTGCTCGGGGCGGAAGGTGACGCAGGGGCTCAGGATCTCGACGAAAGAGAAGCCCGGGTGCCGGATGGCCTGCGCGATGATCGCCGCCGTGCCGTTGGGGTCGCCCGAGAAGCCGCGGGCGATGAAATTGGCCCCCGAGGCGAGCGCGATCACCAGCGGGTGGAAGGCGCGGATGCCGGTGCCGCCGGGCGAGAGCTTGTTGTCCCAGTCGGGCTCGGTGGTCGGCGAGGCCTGGCCCTTGGTCATGCCGTAGACGTGGTTGTCCATCACGATGTAGGTCATGTCCACGTTGCGCCGGCAGGCGTGCATGAAGTGGTTGCCGCCGATCGAATAGCCGTCGCCGTCGCCGCCGGTGACGACCACGGTGAGGTCCGGCCGCGCCACTTTCAGCCCGGTGGCGGCGGCCAGCGATCGGCCATGCACGCCGTGAAAGCCGTAGCAGTTGGTGTAGGCCGGGATGCGTGAGCTGCAGCCGATGCCCGAGACCACCGCCACCTCGTGCGGTGGCCGCTGGATCATGGCCAGCGCCTTGGTCAGCGAACTGAGCACCGTGTAGTCGCCGCAGCCCGGGCACCAGATGGGCTTGTAGTCCGACTTGTAGTCGGCGGCGCTCAGGCGCGCCTCCAGGGTCGTGTCGTTCACGCGGTGGCCTCCTGCGGCGCGTGCGCGGCCGCCCAGTCGACGAAAGCGGCGCACAGCTCGCCAGGCCGCAGCGGCAGCGGGCCGGGGCGGTGCAACCCGGCGGCACGGCCGGGCAGGTCGGCGCGGCTGCGCAGGTAGCGCAGCAGCTGGCCGCCGTGGTTCTGTTCGACCACCAGCACCTGGCGCACGCCGCGCAAGGCTTCGGCCAGCGCGTCGATGCGCAGCGGTGCCAGCAGGCGCAGCGACAGCAGCCGCAGCGGCACGCCCTGCAGCGCGGCGCGGGCCACGGCTTCGCGCACGGCCGCGGTGGTGGAGCCGAAGGTGATGACGGCCAGGTCGGCGTCGCCTTCCACGTCGGCCCAGCGCGCGCCGTAGTCGTGGCGGTCGAGCTTGCGCTGGCGTTTGTCGAGCTGCTTGCGGTGGTCGGCGGCCTGGCTGCTGGGGATGCCGCGCTCGCTGTGTTCCAGGCCGTCGGCGGTGTACACAGTG
>JAABPT010000250.1 GCA_011391855.1 Burkholderiales bacterium | reverse complement strand
TCGCCGTCGTGATGGGCATCACCGCGGCCGTCATCACGCAGCGGCAATACGCGGCGATGATGGAACAGGTGTCGGATTACGGTGCGTCGCTCGCGCGTTTCATCGCGGCGCAGAACGCGGCCGCGGTGCTCGGCGAGGAGTGGGAAACGGTCGACGTGGCGGTGGCCGAGATCATGAAGACGCGCAATTTCGAGCGTGTCACCGTGATCGACCGCGGCGGCACGGTGCGCGTCGCCAGCCAGGCCACGCTCGTCGGCCAGCCGTACCAGCCGCCCGACCGCGGCCAGGCGCTGGGCACGGTGGCCGGCGCGGCCGCCACGCGCTACGCCGCGGGCGGCGAAGCCGTGCTGGGCTTCGAGGTCCCGGTGCTGTTCCAGGGCGTCGAGGTGGGTCGGGTGGCGCTCGGCATTCCCGAGGGACCGGTGACCAAGGTCGCGCGGCTGTCGATCGTGCTGATGATCGTGCTGGCCGTCGTCACGGTGCTGGCGGTGGCGATTGCGATGTACTTCGTTGCCAACTGGTTCGCCAAGCCGATCCGCACCGTCAGCGACGCGATGGGCGAGATCGCCAAGGGGCGCTTCGACCACCGCATCGCCGAGCCCCGCAAAGACGAGTTCGGCCAGTTGTTCGCAGCGTTCGACGGCATGGCCCAGGCACTGCAGCAGCGTTGCCCCGAACCGCCGTTGCCGCCAACGCCGCCCGCCGGCGGCGCGGCCACACCCGAGGCGGGCTGAGCCTTGGCGATGCCGCGGTCTGCCTTGCCGTGGCTGGCACGGGTCTTGTTGGCCGCTTCGGCCGTGGTGCTGGCCGTGGGCTGCACCACGCCTCCGCCCCTTCAGGCACCCGAGCCGGCGCCGCAGGGGCGGGTGGCAGCGCCACCGCCCGCGGCACCACCGATCAGCGCCTGGCCAGGAGCCACCGGCGACGTGGCGGGCCGCAGCGACCGCCTGCTGGTCTACCTGCCCCGCCGTGGCGACACGCTGGAGGGCATCGCCGCGCGTTTTCTCGGTGGCGCCGAGCAGGCATGGCGCGTCGCCGACGCCAACGGCCAGCGCTGGAATCCGAGCGAGGGCGAGCCGGTGATCGTGCCGCTCGTCAACCGCAACCCCATCGGCGTCACCGCGGACGGCATCCAGACGGTGCCCATCCTGTGCTACCACCGCTTCGGCCCGGGTCCGAACAAGATGACGGTCACGCCGGCGCAGTTCGAGGCCCAGCTGGACTGGCTGGCGCGCAACCATTACCGCGTGTTGCGGCTCGGCGACTTGACCGGCTTTCTGGCCGGGCGCGAGCCGCTGCCGCAGCGATCGGTCGTGATCACGATCGACGACGGTTATGAGTCGGTACACCGCCACGCCTTCCCGTTGCTGCGCAAGTACGGTTTCCCGGCCACGGTGTTCATCTATACCGACTTCGTCGGCGCCCGAGACGCGATGAGCTGGGCCCAGTTGCGCGAGCTCGCCGCCTCGGGGTTGTTCGACATCCAGGGGCACTCGAAAACGCACCGCAGCCTGGTCCAGCGCACGCCCGCCGAGACCGACGCCGACTTTCGGCAGGCGGTCGACGGCGAGCTGCGGCTGTCGCGCGCGGCGCTGGAGCGGCAGCTCGCAGCGCTTGGCGTGCAGGTGCGGCATTTCGCGTACCCCTACGGCGACGCCAACGACCTGGTGCTCGACTCGATGCGGCGCAATGGGTTCGACATGGGCGTCACCGTCAACCCGGGCGGCAATGCGTTCTTCGCCCATCCGCTGCTGATGCGCCGCACGATGATCTTCGGCGACCACGACCTCGACGCATTCAAGGCACGGGTGCAGATCCGCCGAACCTCGGTGCGCCCATGACGCGCGAGCTGGCCGGGTCGCAGGCCTGCGCGCCGGGCGCTGTTGGCAGGCCAGTCATGCTCCACCGCCCGTTCCGCGGCGCCCAGGCCGTTTGTGCCCTGGCCGTCCTTCTTGCGGCATGTACCAGCGTCACGACGCCCCCTGTCGTGCCGCCGGCCGCGCCGCCACCCGAGCCAGCGGTGCAGACGCCCGCGCGGTCCGACGCGCGGGCTCTTGCGGCTTTCGAACGCCAGCACAGGCAACTGGCGGCGCAGGCAGCCGCACAGGACCGGTGGGCCGAAGCCCAGGCGGCGTGGGACGTGGTGCTGGCCCTCAGGCCGCAGGACGAGGAGGCTGCGACCCGCCGGCGTGAGGCCGTCGCCGCGGCCGAGGCTGGCGTGGCCGAACGCCTGTCGTCGGCACGTCGGGCGCAGCAGCGCGGTGACCTGGAAGGCGCGTCGCAGCTGTATCTGGGTGTGCTCGCGCTCGACCCCTTGCACGTTCCTGCCGCCAATGCGCTGCGGGCGATCGAGTCCGAGCGGGCGCGACGCGGCAGACCGACCTTCGCGGCGCGCGAGCCTGCCTATCGCCCCCCGGCGGCGCCGGCCCCGGCACCGATGCCAGCGGCAGGCGCCGTGCGCAGCGATGTGGAACATGCGGCGATGTTGTCGCGCCAGGGCGAGGTGGACGCGGCGATCGCGCTGCTGCAGCCGGTTGCCACGGCGCGACGACCCGATCCCGCCGCACGCGCGCTGATGGCCGACCTTTACCTGCAGCAGGCCGGCCGACTGGCCCCGACCGACCGCGCCGCCGCTATTTCAGCGCTGGAGAACAGCCTCAAGTTTGCCCCGAACCATCCGCTGGCGACGGCGCGACTTCGCGAGTTGCGGCAAGCCGGCACGACGGTCCCGCCGTCGAACAAGAGTCCAGGCCCCTGAAGCAGGCGAACGCGCGACCGCAGGCGGTGCCAAGCGTGGCGCGGTGGCGCGGTGGCGCCGTCACTGCTGAGCGCGGCGCAACCGTTCCTTCAGGGCGACCGCTTTCTGCCGCTCGAGCTGAGCCGTGGAATGGTTCGGGTCGATGGCGAGCACGGCGTCCCAGGACCGGATCGCACCGTCGAGGTCCTGCTTGGCCAAGGCGCTGCGGGCGGCTCGCGTGTGCTTCACGATCGCTGCGTCGCGTTCACGCTGGGCGATGGCTGGGTCTGGCGGCGCTGCGGTGGAGGGCGGCGCAGGTGCAGCCGGCGTGGATGCCGGCGCCGCCGCGGGTGACGCAGCGGGTGGTGCAGCGGTGGCAGGCGGCTTCGTGGCCGCTGCAGTGGCTGGCGGCGCCGGTGCGGCAGGCGCGCCGGGTGGTGGCGCCTTGCCTGGCACCCGGATCGTCTGACCGCCGGCCACCAGCCGCGGCACCTTGATATCGTTGTAGCGCGCCAGGGCGTAGAACATGAACACGTCGTTCAGGAAACGCTGCGAGATGCGCGACAGCGTTTCACCGGGTTGGATCCGATAGCTGAACGACTCGCGTCCGAGCAAGGCCTGTGGGTCTTCCTTGATCTGCCGCATCAGGCTCTGGGCCAGTCGATGCCCCGGTTCCGACGCCAGCACACGCTCGAGTTCGACCTGGGCCGACGCTTCATCGCCCGCCTCGAGGTGCTCGACGGCAGTCGCCACGGCGCGCTGGACCACTTGTGGCGACAAGGTCGGCGGCGGCGGGCGGTCCGGCGGCGGCGCGGGTTCGGCTGCGGCGGGCGCGGGCGGCGCGGCGGGTGGCGCGGTGGCCGGGCGCGCCGGCGACTCTTGCCCCGTCGCCCCGAAGGGCGCCTGAGCACAACCAATGGCCATCAGGGCTGCAGCCAGCGCTGCGGCGGCAAGAGAAGGACGGATGGGCGTTCTGGCGTTTGGCATCACAAGGTACATTGTCAGCCCTCTGGGCGCCCGCCACCGTCCCCCGTGCAGGGGACACTGCCACCGCCACCTGGGCTCGAATTGAAAACAGGCCCAT
>JAABPT010000249.1 GCA_011391855.1 Burkholderiales bacterium | reverse complement strand
CGGCCACTCCAGCCCGTCACAGGCCGCCTGCACATGGCGCTGCAGGCTGGTCCAGCCGAGCAGCACGGCCGCCATCGCGGCCAGCCCCACGGCCACCCAAGGCGCTGCGGCGGACAACCCGGGCCGGCCGACGGCCGTCATCTGGCAATCTCGCTGGCGCTCAACTGCGTCAACACCGCCTGCCCGCCCCGGGAGGCGAACTGCGCCCTCAGCACCAGTTCGCGCATCGACACCCGCTGGTTTTCGTCCTGCAGGTTCAGCAACACCACGCCATCCACCACCAGCTGATCGCCGGCCGGCCGGCCGCTGAACTGCGCCGATGCCAGGCGCACGTTGGCCGATCGGCCCGCCACCCGGTTGTAGGTCTGCACAAAACCGTCGGCGCCATCGCCCTGGCGCACCGGCCGCTCCACCCATTGCAGCACCTGCTCGCCCCGGCCGCTCTGCAGCACGCCCATCACCTGCCCCAGCAGCGGCTGCACGTCGGCCATGCTCGGGCGGCCGGACTGGGCGATGACGTCCGCTGCGGTTGCAGGCGCCGCGACCGGCGGGGCCGCAGGCGGACCTGGCGCCGGCGCCGGCGCCGGGGCCGGGGCCATTGCCAATGGCACGGCAGGCGCCGGCTGAGGTGGCGGCTGTGGCGTCGCCGGCAGCGCTGGCGGAGGTGGTGCGAACCGTGCCGCCGGCGGCGCCGGTAGTGCGGTTGGTGCGGTTGGTGCCGGCGTTGCCGGTATTGCGGGCATCGCGGGTGGCGCGGGGCGCTGCGGCGCTTCGTCCACCTGGGCCATCGGCTCGTTCACCGGTGCGGGTGGGGGTGGCACCAGTGTGGGTGGTGGCGCTGGCGCCGCTGGCACCGCAGTCGGCGCCAGGGCACCGCCTGTCACAGCCAAGTTGACGAAGGGCTCCGCATCGGGCGGGCCCGACGCCACCCACACCCCCAGCACCAGCAAACCGGTCACCGCCACGGTGGCCAGCACGGCCCGCCGGCCGAAGTTCGAGCCCGCGCGCGCCGGCGCAGGCGCTGACCGCCGCACCGCCGAAGGTTCCCTGGCCGAGGGTTCCCACTGCCGCCCTCCGGCATGGCGGCGCGCGTACTGCTGCCGGCTCACGGTCGACGACAGCACGTCGTTCGCCTGGTTGATGCGCGTGGCCGCATCGGGCGGCCAGGCCCGCTCGTCGTCCACAAAATCAGGGTGGGTGAGCCGCATCAGCATGCGGTAATGCGCGCGCAGCGTGGCCAGCTCGAAGGCCGGCGTCAGGCCCATCAGGGTGTAGTGGTCCACCCCCGGGCGCAACATGGCGGTGCGCACAAAAAACCGCGCGGCCTGGCGCAGCCGGGCCTGCAGCACGGCGTCGCCCGGCAAGCCCTCCAGCACGCGGCCGCTGGCCAGCGTCAGCACCTCGGTCCCGTGGTCAAACAGCAGGCGCGGCGCGCGCAATGCCAGCGGGTAGCGGCCGGGAAACGCCTCAAAATCCAGCAGGCATGCGGCCAGTGCGGCCCAACGGTCAGGCCTTTGCACGACGACTCATCCGGCCGTGCCGTCCAGCCGGCCCACGGCCGGTGCCGGGGCGGCAGCGACCTTGTTCAAGGGCTTCACATTGCCCGACCCGTCGCCGTAATAGCCGGCATACCCGTCGTAGGCACTGTGCTGGTTCGACGCACTCGTCAACGCCACGCCCAGTGGCAGCAGCCCGGCGGTGCGCAGGCGGCGCAGGGCATCCCGGATGGCGGAGCGGCGCGTCGAGCCCGCCTTCACCACAAACAGGATGTTCTGCAGCTGGTTGCCCAGCACCAGCGCGTCGGCAATGCCCAGAATCGGCGGCGAATCGATCAACACCTGGTCAAAACCCATTTCCTCGGCCTTGTCCAGCAGGCGCAGCAACTTCGGGCCCATCAGCAGGTCCACCGGGCTCGGCGGCATGGGGCCTGCGGTCATCACCTGCAGATTGGGGACTGAACAGGCGCGAATCAGCGACTCGCGGGCCCCCTCGCCCGAAAGGTAGTTCGACAGCCCGCTGTCGTTGCCCATGCCCAGCAGCATGTGCAGCGACGGATGGCGCATGTCGGCATCCACCAGCAGCACGCGCTTGCCCAGTTGCGCAAAGTTGATGGCCAGCGCCAGCGCCGTGGTCGACTTGCCCTCGCCCGCCACACTGCTGGTCACGAGCAGCCGGCTGGGCGCGCCCTCGGAGGTGGAAAACTGCAGCGCCGTGCGCATCGACCGGTAGGCCTCGGCAAACGCGCCGCGCGGGTCGACCACGGCCAGCATCGCCACCGGGCCGGCATCGCGGCGGGCCTTCTTCACCTGTGGAATGATGCCCAGCAGCGGCACGCCAAACGCGGCTTCCACCTCATCGGCGTGCTTCACGGAATCGTCCATGTGCTCGCGCACGAAGATGAAACCCAGGCCCAGCATCAGGCCGAGCGCCAGGCCAATGGCCGCGTTGATCAACAGGTCGGGCTTGAACGGGAACAGCGGCGCTTTCGCCACATCGACCACGGAAATGTTGCTTGACGTCACCCCGGCGGTCACGCCCACCTCCTTCAGACGCTGCAGCAGGTTGTCGTAAATCTGCCGGTTGGTGTCGAGCTCGCGCTTGAGCAGGCTCAGGTCCACGCCCCGGTCCTGCGACAGCAGCACTTCCTTGCGGGTTTCCTGCAGGCGCGTGCGCACCTGGTCTTCCTGGCGCTTGGCGGCGTCGAACTGCGACTTGACCGACGCCAGCACCGCGGCAATTTCTGCCTTGATGCGCAGGTCGAGCTCGTTGATCTGCGCCTTGGCCTGCAGCATCTTGGGAAACTCGGGCTTGAAGGTGCCCAGGTTCACCAGGTATTCGGCCTCCAGCCTGGCCTTCTGTTCCTTGAAGGCCTGCACCGTCTTGTTGTCCAGCACCTGGGGCGAGCTGCCGGGGTTGCGCGCCATCTCGGTGTACTGGGCCTCGGCCTTCAGGCGATCCTGCTCCAGCTTGGCCAGCGCCGACGACAGCTCGGTGTACGACTGGTTGATCACGCTGGTCTTCTCGTCGAGCGTGAGGATCGAGTTCGCGCGGGCGTAAGCGTTCAGCGTGCGCTCGGACTCCTCGAGCCGCGCCTTGGTCACCTTGATCTGGTCTTCCAGGAAATTGCGCGCATAGACCGACGATTCCGTCTTGCGCTCCATGCTCATGACCATGAAGCTCTGCGCCATCGCGTTCGCCACGCGCGCCGCCTTGGCCGCGTCGGGGCTGACCACCGTGACGCGCACCAGCCGCGACCCGCGCACCGGCTCCACTTTCACCGAGCCCATGAAGCCGCCCACCACGGCCTCGCGGCCCAGCACCTGCTTGTCCGTGACCGAGGGCTCGCCCAGCTTGTCATAGCCGGCCAGCGTGCGGTCTTTCAGGTCGCCCAGCATCGACCACCAGGACGCGTCGGCGCTGTCGCTGGCAGCCGCCCGCGGGCCCGGCGCCGTCAGCGCGCCCGCCGCAGAAGCCAGCGGCGCCGCGGGCGCCCCGCCCAGCACGCCGGCTTGCGGGCCTTGCCCCCGCGACGGATCCAGGTTCAGTTCGTCGATGACACGCTCGGCCAGCGCACGGCTGCGCAGCAATTCCACCTGCGTGGGCAGGGCCATGTAGTCCTCGTACTCCTGCCCGGAGTCCGCATCCTTGAACGAGACGATGCGCCCCTGGGGCCGGTCGATCTGCAGTGTCGCCGTGGCCTGGTACAGCGGGGTGGTGGTCAGCGACTTGACGACCGCCGCCGCCAGGCACAGCAGCGCCACGGACAACAGCAACCACTTGTGCTTGAGCACCACGCGCAACAGCGCCTTGAGGTCCAGCGAA
>JAABPT010000248.1 GCA_011391855.1 Burkholderiales bacterium | reverse complement strand
GGTGCTGCAGCAGGCCAAGGTGCTGGGCGAGGCCTGGGCCTGAGCCTGCGGCTCAGTGCGCAGCCTGCAGCAACTGCGCCACCACCGAAACCGCAATCACCTCGGGTTCCTTGCCGGTGATGCCGGGCAGGCCGATCGGGCACACGATGCGTTCGATCCAGTTGTCGGCGAAGCCGCGTTCGCGCAGCCGGTGTTCGAACCGTGCGCGCTTGGTCTTCGATCCGATGAGGCCGAACCAGCCGAAGTCGCCGCGCCGCAGGATGGCCTGCGTGAGCGCCAGGTCCAGGTCGTGACTGTGCGTGAGCACCAGATAGAACGCCCCCGGCGGCGCCAGCGCCACTTCGGCTTGCACCGGCTCGACGCAGACCCGCTCGATGTGCAGCGGCAGCGCCTCTGCGGGAAATTCGCTCTCGCGTTCGTCGATCCACTGCACGCGGCAATCAATGCCGGCGAGCAGACGCACGATGGCGCGGCCCACATGGCCGGCACCGTAGAGCTGCAACGTGAAGCGCGGCGCGGGCAGCGGCCAGCCGGCCGGGTCGTCTTCGGCCAGCGGCGCGAAGCGCAGGTCGAGCGTGCCGCCGCAGCATTGGCCCAGCGCTGGACCCAAGGCGACGTGCTGCTCGAACGGTGCGCCACCACGCGCCAACCATGCGCGGGCGTCGGCGATCGCGGAAAGCTCGAGGTGGCCGCCGCCGATGCTGCCCAGCACTTCGTCGGCGGCCACCAGCATGCGCGTACCGGCTTCGCGCGGCACCGAGCCGCGGGCGCGCAGCACCTGCACCACCACCGCCGGCCGCCCTGCGTCGCGCCAGCGGCGCGCGGTGTCGATCAGCGCCGGGGCCATCGAGCCGTTCGAGCGCCATCCCAGCGCGGTCGCCACTGCGCCGTGCGGGCGCCATCCCACAACGGGGCCGGTATCACGCCGCCGCCTGCACCGCGACTATGGCGCGCAGGATGGCCTCGGGGGTGGCCGGCGCTTGCAGTGGCGGGTCGACGCGGTGGCCACCCACGGCCGAGATGGCGTCGCGGATGGCGAAGAACACCGAGAACGGCAGCAGCAGCGGCGGCTCGCCCACGGCCTTGCTGCGGTGGATGCTCTCAACGCGGTTCGGCTGGTCGAACAGGCGCGTATTGAAGATGGGCGGGCAGTCGTTGGCGGTGGGGATCTTGTAGGTGCTCGGTGCGTGCGTCAGCAGCGCCCCGGCCCTGGGCGAACCGTCGGCCGGGTGCCACACCAGTTCTTCCATCGTCAGCCAGCCCATGCCCTGGATGAAAGCGCCTTCGATCTGACCGATGTCGACGGCAGGGTTGAGTGAACGCCCGGCGTCGTGCAACAGATCCGCGCGCAGCAGCTTCCATTCGCCCGTGAGCGTGTCCACCACCACCTCGCTCACCGCGGCGCCATAGGCGAAATAGTGGAAGGGGTGGCCCTGCATCGTCTGCTTGTCCCAGCTGAGGCCGGGCGTGGCGTAGAAGCCGTCGCTCCACAACTGCACGCGCGCCAGGTAGGCCTGGGCCACGACCTCGGCGAAAGCGATCGACTGGCCGCCGACGAAAACCTCGCCGTCGGCGAAGCACACGTCTTCAGGCGCTCCGCCCCAGCGCGCGGCGGCAAAGGCCGACAGCCGCTCGCGGATGCGGCGCGCGGCATCCTGCGCCGCCTTGCCGTTCAAGTCACTGCCGGTGCTGGCCGCGGTGGCCGACGTATTCGCCACCTTGTGCGTGTCGGTGGCGGTGCAGCGCACACGCTCGAAAGGCAGGCCGAGTTCATGCGCCACCACCTGCGCCACCTTGGTATTCAGCCCCTGCCCCATCTCCGTGCCGCCGTGGTTCACGAGCACCGAGCCGTCGGTGTAGACATGCACCAGTGCGCCGGCCTGGTTGAGGTGCGTCACGTTGAAAGCGATGCCAAATTTCAGCGGCGTCAGCGCCAGGCCCTTCTTCAGCACCGGGCTGGTGGCGTTGAAGGCAGCGACGGCGGCGCGGCGCTCGGTGTAGCCGCTGTCACGTTCGAGTTCGGCCACCAGCTCGTGCAGGATGTTGTCGTCCACCACCTGGCCATACGGCGTGACCACGCCGTTTCCTGCTGCCGGCGTGACCTTGTTCGATTCGACGCCGTAGAAATTGGCGCGCCGCACCAGCAGCGGGTCGCGGCCCAGCGCACGCGCCACCGAGTCCAGCAAGTATTCGATGGCGAAGGCCCCCTGCGGCCCGCCGAAACCGCGGAAGGCGGTGTTGCTCTGCGTATTCGTCTTGCCCGCATAGCCATGCGCAGCCACCGCCGGCAGCCAGTAGGCATTGTCGAAGTGGCACAGCGCGCGTGTCATCACCGGGCCCGACAGGTCGGCTGAATGGCCGGCACGCGAGACCATCGTCACCTCGGCGCCGAGGATGCGGCCTTCGTCGTCGTAGCCGACCTCGGCGTCGTAGTGGAAGCAGTGTCGGCGGCCGGTGATCAGGAAGTCGTCGTCGCGGTCCAGGCGCAGCTTCACCGGACGATGCAGGCGCGCTGCGGCCACCGCAGCCACGCAGGCGAACAGCCCCGACTGCGATTCCTTGCCGCCGAAGCCGCCGCCCATGCGCCGGCACTCCACCTGCACCGCGTGCGCAGGCCGCTGCAGCGCATGCGCCACCAGGTGCTGCATCTCGCTGGGGTGCTGGGTGGAGCACAGCAGCTTGATGCCGCCGTCTTCCTGCGGCAGCGCGTAGGAAATCTGGCCTTCCAGGTAGAACTGCTCCTGGCCGCCGACGTCGAAGCTGCGCCGCAGGCGGTAAGGGGCGGCGGCTATTGCCGCCGCGGCATCGCCGCGCTGCAGGTGCATCGGCGGCACCACGTACTGCTGGGCGGCATGGGCTGCCTGCGGCGTCAGCACCGGCGGCAGCGGCGTGGCTCGGATGACCTCCTTGGCCCGTACCGCAGCGCGCCGCGCGGCGTCGCGCGTGATCGCCACCACGGCGAACACCGGCTGCCCCAGGTAGCGCAGCGTGGCTCCGGCCTCGCCAGCCAGGATGGGGTCGTCGTGCACCAGCGAGCCGCAGTCGTTGGCGCCCGGGATGTCGCACGCCGAGAACACGTCCACCACGCCGGGCAGCGCGCGCAACAGGTCGAGGTCCAGCGATTCGATGACGCCGTGCGCCAGCGGCGACAGACCCAGCGCCGCATGCAACGTGCCGGCGATTTCGGGCACGTCGTCGGTATAGGGTGCCGCGCCGGCCACGTGCAGGTGCGCCGACTCGTGCGGGCGACTGACGCCCACCTGGGTGAAGGCGGTGGCGCTGTCGGGCAAGTCGAGCAGGTCCAAGGGCTTGTTCATGCCAGTGCCTCGCGCGCCCAGACATTGACGGCGCTCTCGGGCAGCGGATCCAGCGGGCGGGTTTCCAGCCAGAAGCGGCGCAGCAGGTTCTGCGCCACCTGCAGGCGGTAGCCAGCGCTGGCGCGCATGTCGGTGAGCGGCGTGTAGTCGTGCGCCAGCGCAGACGTTGCGCACTGCAGCGTGGCCTCGGTCCACGGCTGGCCGAGCAGCGCGGCTTCGGCCTGTGCCGCCCGGCGCACCGTGGCGGCCATGCCGCCGTAGGCCAGCCGTGCCGAACTGATGCGATCGCCTTCGAGTTCGATCGCCAGCGCGGCGCAGACGGCCGAGATATCGCAGTCGAAGCGCTTGGAGATCTTGTAGGCGCGCACCGCCTGTTGACGCTCGCCGCGGCGCGGCACCTCGATGGCCTGCACGAACTCGCCCGGTTCGAGCCGGTTCTGCATATAGCCGACATAGAAATCTTCCAGCGGCATCGAGCGCACACGCTCGCCCCGGCGCAGCACGAGGGTGGCG
>JAABPT010000247.1 GCA_011391855.1 Burkholderiales bacterium | reverse complement strand
GGCACCGTGGAAGGCGCTGCCCTGGTCGGGCCAGCCGGTCTCGCTGACGACGACGCGCTTGCCGCCGGCCACCGCCAGCGTGCGGCTGACCATGTTCTGCATGTAGGCCACGGCCTGCTCGCGCGGGCAGCCTTCCCAGAACGGATAGCAGTTGGTCAGGATCACGTCGCAGGCAGCGGTGATGCGCGGGTGCTTCTCGAACAGGTAGTAGGCGTCGACATAACCCACCGGCACGCCGGGCAGGGCGTCTTTCACGCGCTGGATGCAGGCCAGCAGTTCGTCTTCCGACAGGTCCTCGCGCAGCAGCACTTCGTTGCCCACGGCCACGATATCGGCGTGCCCGGCCTGCGCCACCGCGATGACGCCCTGCAGTTCGCGTTCGTTGATCTCGCGGTCGGTGCCCAGCCAGGCGCCGACCAGCGTCTTGATGCCGAGTTCGTGCGCGATGCGCGGAGTATGTTCGTGGCCGTCGGTGCACGAGAAGCTGCGCACCCAGCGTGTGTGCGGGCGCACGATCTCGAGCCGGGCGCGGATCTGCGCCTCGCTGACCTGGTCGCCCGGTTTCTGGCCTTCCAGGTAAGGGCTGAAACACAGCCCGTGCACGCCGGCTTGAAAGACCGACTGGAACTCGCTGGCCAGCGCGGCCTGCTCCTGGGGCGACAGCGCCGGCTCGGCCGCAGCCGCGGCCGAGCCTGCCGTGCCAGCCAGGCCTTCGCCATGGTGCGGCGCGGAAGTGTTCGATGCGCTGGTTGCGGTCGGGACGGATGGGTTCTTGGACATGTGTGTCTCCAGGTCAGTGATGGGGGTCACTCAGCGCTTCTTCTGCCACGGAAAGCGGCCCTTGCCGCGCGGTTTGGGTTCGCCATAGCCGCCGACCTTGTCGTACACGCGTACGTAATCCACCGCCATCTCGGCGGGGAATTTCGTCTCGTCGTTCGGTGCGCCAGGAAAGTTGCCGCCCACGGCCACGTTCATGAGCAGGTAGAACGGCTTGTCGAACGGCGCAGGCCAGGGGTTGATCTCGCTGGCGCGCGCGGCCTCCAGGCCGAGCCCGTCTTTCTTCTTGCTGCAGCTCCACCAGAAGTTCTCGGTGGAGGTGTGCACGTCGTCGACATAGAAGCGGATCTCGCCCGGCTCCCATTCCGCGGCGTAGACATGCCAGTCCGAGACCGTGCTGCCGCCAGGCAGCGGGTGCACGTGGGTGTGCAGCGTGCGCCGGGGGTAACCCGAGCCGTAGTGGATGCTGTTGAGCACCTCGTGCGGCTTCTCTCCCACGATCTCCATCAGGTCGATCTCGCCGCTGGCTGCCCAGCCGCCGTAGGCGTCGTCCTGCGGCAGCATCCACAGCGCCGGCCACAGGCCCTTGCCCCAGGGCACCTTGGCGCGGAATTCGAAGCGGCCGTAAAGTTTGCTGAACAGCGGCGTGCCGTCGCGCTGGCGCGTCTTCAGCCGCGCCGAGGTGTAGCCGCAGCCGTGCAGCGAGGCCTTCACGGCGCGGATCGTCAGCAGGCTGTCCTTGACCGTGACGTTCTCGGGTTCGTGCGTGTAGTACTGCAGTTCCTCGTTGCCCCAGCCGGGGATCCAGACGTGGTTCTTGTAGTCGTAGAAGCCGTTGCCGAGGTCGAAGTCCCACTTGCTGCGGTCGACCTCGTGACCCTCGAATTCGTCGCGCCAGACGAGTTTCCAGCCCTTTCGGCGAGCGCTCGTCATGACACCAGCCTCCCCGCCGCGTCGAAGGCCAGCGCCCACGAGGGGTCGGGTACCAGGCCCACGGCCTGGCCGGTGGCCACGGGGCTGTGGTCGGCGCCGATCTTGGCGTTGAGCAGTTCCTCCACACCATCGACGCGGATGTGCAGGATGGACGAATCGCCCAGGTGCTCGGCCAGCACCACGCTGGCAGCGATACCCTCGCCGGCGGCCGCCACGCGCAGGTGCTCCGGCCGCAGCCCGGCACGCTGCACGCCGGCGGGTGCGCTGCCGGCCAGCGCCTGCCACAGTGCCTGGTGCGGCAGCGGCGCGCCGGCGGTCGGGCGGTCCACCAGGTTGATGCGCGGTGCCCCCAGGAAGGTGGCCACGAATTCGTTCGCCGGCCGGTTGTACAGGTCCATCGGTTCTCCCAGCTGTTCTACCAAGCCCTTGTTGAAGACGGCGATGCGGTCGCCCATGGTCATGGCCTCGACCTGGTCGTGGGTGACGTAGATCATGGTGGTGCCCAGTTCCTCGTGCAGCCGGCTGAGTTCGATGCGCATGTTCACGCGCAGCGCCGCGTCCAGGTTGGACAGCGGTTCGTCGAAGAGAAAGACCTTGGGCTTGCGCACGATGGCGCGGCCGATGGCCACGCGCTGGCGCTGGCCGCCCGAGAGTTCCTTCGGGAAGCGCCCCAGCAGTTCGGTCATGCGCAGGATCTCGGCGGCGCGGCCCACCTGCTCGTTGCGCTGCGCCTTGCCCACGCCCGCCATCTTGAGCGCGAAGCCCATGTTTTCGGCCACCGTCATGTGCGGGTACAGCGCATAGCTCTGGAAGACCATCGCCGCACCCCGGTCGGCCGGGCGCAGGTCGTTGGCGCGCACGCCGTCGATCAGCAGGTCGCCGTCGGTGATGCTTTCCAGCCCAGCGATCATGCGCAGCGTGGTCGACTTGCCGCAGCCCGAGGGTCCGACGAAGACGATGAATTCGCCTTCGTTCACCTCCAGGTCGATGCCCTGGATGACCTTGACTTCACCATAGCTCTTGCGGATGCCGCGCAGCGTGACCTGTCCCATGCTTCAGGCTCTCATCGCGGCTGCGGAGCGCGCCGCACTGCGCTCTGCGCGGCGGTGCTGCATGAAGCGTTGGAACCAGCGTGCGCTGTCCTTCAGCGTGCGCTGCTGCGTGGCGTAGTCCACGTAGACGATACCGAAGCGCTTGTCGTAGCCGCAGGCCCACTCGAAGTTGTCCATCAGGCTCCACACCATGTAGCCCGCCATCGGCACGCCCTGGCGCAGTGCCGCGCCGACGGCCTCGATGTGGCGGGCGATGTAGCCCGTGCGGTCACTGTCGTGCACGTGGCCGTTGACCAGCGTGTCCTTGAAGGCGCCGCCGTTTTCGGTGACGAACAGCGGCGGTACCGGGTAGTCGCGGTGCAGGCGCAGCAGCAGGTCGGTCAGGCCCTCGGGGTAGACCTCCCAGCCCATCTCGGTGACGGGCAGGCCGCTGGCATGCACGTCGAAGGGACCGGCGGCGCTGACCATGTGGCGCGAGTAGTAGTTGACGCCCAGGAAGTCCATGGGCGTGGCGATGGCGGCCAGGTCCCCGGCCTGGACCTGTGGCGCATCGGCACCCAGGTGTTCCAGCACATCGGCCGGATAGGCGCCGCGAAACAGCGGGTCCATGTACCAGCGCACCAGCTTGCCGTCTTCCAGGCGCGCCTGGGCGGCATCGGCGGGCGAGTCGGTGGCCGGCAGCACAGGCGCCAGGTTCAACACGATGCCCAAAGCGCTGCGGCAGCCGTCGGCGCGCAGCGCCTGCAGCGCCAGACCGTGGCTGAGCAGCAGGTGGTGCGACACCTGCGCGGCCATGGCGCGGTTGCGGAGGCCCGGTGCGAAGCGGCCGGTCTCGTGCCCGAGCACGGCCATCACCCAGGGTTCGTTGTGCGTGGTCAGGGCCGTCACGCGGTCGCCCAGCACCCGGTGCATGCCGCGCGCATAGTCCACGAAGCGGTGCACGGTGTCGCGCGCCACCCAGCCGCCCTGGTCCTGCAGCGCCTGCGGCAGGTCCCAGTGGTTGAGCGTGAGGTAGGGCTTCACGCCGCGGGCGCACAGGCCGTCGACCAGCCGTTCGTAGAAGGCCAGGCCCAAGGGGTTC
>JAABPT010000246.1 GCA_011391855.1 Burkholderiales bacterium | reverse complement strand
AAGATACTGTTCGACGTGGCCACCAACACGGCCACCATCACCGGGCTGATCGCCGCCGCTTCGGTGCTGAGCTGGGTGCTGGCGTTCCAGAGCGTGCCCGACGCGGTGGTGGAAGTCATGAAGGGCCTGACCGACTCGCCCTTCGTTTTCCTGCTGCTGGTGATCGCGATGCTGCTGGTGCTGGGCATGTTCCTGGAAAGCATCAGCGTGCTCATCGTGGTGGTGCCGCTGCTGATGCCGGTGGTGGCCACGCTGGGCATCGACCCCATCCACTTCGGCGTGGTGTGCACGGTGGCCACGGTCATCGGGCTGGTGACGCCACCGGTGGGGCCAGGCCTGTACATTGCCATGGTGCAGGCCGACATCCGCATGGGGCCCCTGTTCCGCGCCACCATTCCCTTCCTGGCGATGGTGCTGCTGGCCCTGGTGCTGATTGCCGCGGTGCCTGCGCTTTCGACCTGGCTGCCCTCGGTCACGGCCGGAAAGTGACCGGCGGCAAGGCACGCACCCGACCCCCAGGCCGCGACGAAAACCGATTGAGGTGAACGACATGACCCACTCCCCCGCATCCGAGCACGTCAACGCGCCGATCCAGGACTTTTCGCATTGCCACGAGGGCATCCTGAGGAAGCTCGACCTGCTGGGCGAACTGCCGACACTGCTGGAGCCCGCAGCCCGGGCCCGCGAAGTGGCGGGCAGCGCGCTCGAATTCTTCAAGGAAGCCATCTTCGAACACCACACCGACGAGGAGCGCGAGCTGTTCCCGGCGGTGCTGGCCAGCGCCACGAAAGGCGACGAGCACGACCTGGTGCAGTTGATGGTGAAACGGCTGACGCACGAGCACCGCGAACTGGAAGGCCTGTGGAAACGCCTGGAGTCCGGCCTGAAGAAAGCCGCCAAGGGCCAGGCCACCGACCTGGACGGGGCCGCGGTACAGCAGCTGGTGGCGCAGTACCGCGCCCACGCCGCCTTCGAGGAGAAGGAATTCTTGCCGCTGTCGCAGACCATCCTGGGCCGCAATTCCAACCACATGGCCGCGCTGGGCCTTTCGCTGCACATGCGGCACACGCCGGTGCCGGTCAAGGGCTACGTCTGAGGGCGGGGCCCCGCTGCCCCGACGTCCGGCTCCTTCGGCCTTACAGTCGCACCCGGTTCGACCGGGGAGAGCGCATGGCAGGCAACGTGGAGCAACACCGTGAAGCGCTGATCGCCGCGGCCTGCGCGGTGCGCGCCCACGCCCATGCGCCCTACTCTGGATTTGCCGTCGGCGCGGCGGTGCTCGACGAACACGGCCGCATCCACGCCGGCGCCAACGTGGAAAACGCCGCCTACCCGCAGGGCTGGTGCGCCGAGACCTCGGCGTTGGCCGCATTGGTCGCGGCCGGGGGCCGGCGCGTGCTGGCGGTGGCGGTGTGTGCGGTGGCTGAACACCCCGTGGCCCCTTGCGGCGGCTGCCGCCAGAAATTGCGCGAATTTGCCGCCGACGACTGCCCCGTGTGGCTGGCCGGCCCGCAAGGCCTGCGCGCCACGCACAGCCTGGGCGAGCTGCTGCCTCACGGCTTCGGCCCGCATCATCTGCCGTCATGAACGAAGCCGATGCGGCTCAACGGACGGCTGCGCTGCTGAAGCAGCGCCTGGGCGCACGCAGGCCGCGGATCGCCGTGCTGTTGGGCAGCGGCTGGTCGCCACTGGCCGCAGAGGTGGAGGACGCCGTGGACGTGCCCTACGCCGAGCTGCCGGCCTTTCCGGCGCTGGCGGTGGGCGGACACACCGGGCTGCTGCGCGCCGGACACCTGGGCGGTGTGGACGTGCTGGTGCTCGCCGGCCGCCAGCATGCCTACGAGACCGGCCGCGCCGACGGCATGAAGGGCGCCATCCGCACGCTCGCCGCTCTTGGCGTGCAAGTGCTGGTGCAGACCAATGCCGCCGGCAGCCTGGACGCCGCCCTGCGCCCGGGCGAACTGATGCTGGTCAGCGACCACATCAACGTGCCGCAGCAATCGCCCTTGTTCGGAGAATCCGGTGACGACCGCTTCGTCGATCTGTCCGCCGCCTACGACCCGGCCCTGCGCGAGCAGGCCCGCTTCGCCGCTGCCCGCGCGGGCATCGTGCTGCATGAAGGCGTCTATGCCTGGGTCATGGGCCCGCAGTTCGAGACGCCCGCCGAGATTCGCATGCTGCAGTCCTTCGGCGCGCAGGCCGTGGGCATGAGCACGGTGCCGGAAACCATCCTGGCGCGCCATACGGGCTTGCGCGTGCTGGCGCTGTCGATGCTGACGAATATGGCCGCCGGCATGGAGGCACGGCCGCTGAGTCATGCGCACACGCTGGCCACCGCAGCGGACGCCAGCGCGCGCGCCGTGCAACTGCTGGTGGCAGTGTTGCAGGCGCTGGAGTGTTGACGCGATGACCGACGCTTCCGACCTGCAGCCCACCGCGCGCACCGCGCTCGCCTGCCTGGACCTGACGAGCCTGAACGACAGCGAAACGGCGGCCGAGATCGAAGCCTTGTGTCGGCGCGCCACGGGCCGCTTCGGCCCCACCGCCGCGGTATGCGTGTGGCCGCGCCGCGCGGCGCTGGCGCGATCGCTGTTGCCGCCGCAGGTGGCGGTGGCGGCGGTGGCGAACTTTCCCGACGGCGGCAGCGATGTCGAGCGCGCCCTGCGCGACACCGGCCAGATCGTCGAGGCCGGCGCGCAGGAGGTCGACGTGGTGCTGCCCTACCGCGATCTGGCCGCCGCGCCCGCGCTGCTGGCCGCCGTGCGACGCGCCTGCGCGGGCCTCACGCTGAAGGTGATCCTGGAAACCGGCGAGCTGCGGGAAGAGTCACTGATCCGCCACGCCTGCCGCATGGCACTGGACGCAGGCGCGGACTTCCTCAAGACCAGCACCGGCAAGACGCCCGTCAGCGCTACCCCGGCCGCGGCGCGCGTGCTGCTGCAAGCCATCGCCGACGATGCGGCCGCGCGCTCGCGCGTCGGCTTCAAGCCGGCCGGCGGTATCCGAACCGTGGCCGACGCCGGCGTCCATATCGCGCTCGTGCAGGAGATTCTCGGCCCCGCCGCCGTGCACCCGGCGCGTTTCCGCATCGGGGCCAGCAGCCTGCTCGACGATATCGAGGCCGTGCTCGCGGGCCGCGCCGGCTTGGCCGCGGCCGCAGGCTATTGAGGCGTTAGACATCGCAGAACGAACCGCCGCTGTCCTCATGCTTTCACCACAAGTCCAAGAATCCGCAGCTCGCAGCGTGCTCTGCTGGCTGGCGACGGTCGATGAGTCCGGTCAGCCAAACGTGTCTCCGAAGGAGATCTTTGCTGTGTTCGACCGCGAGCACCTTGTCATCGCGAACATTGCGTCTCCAGCAAGCGCATGCAATATCAAGACCGACTCTCGCGTGTGCGTCAGCTTTGTTGATGTATTCGTGCAGAAAGGCTTCAAGGTCACCGGTCTCGCCCGGAACGTGAAGAAGCATGATCCCGACTTCTCACTCTGGTCCTCGCCGCTGGCGCAAAAGGCAGGACCAAGGTTCCCGATTCACAGCGTGTTCGTCGTAGAGGCTACGGCCGTTGCGCCGATCTTGGCACCAAGCTACCGCCTATACCCCGACGAGACCAGCGAAGAATCCCAGATCGCTTCGGCCATGCAAACCTATGGCGTCCAGTCCGCGCGCGGCGATGTCTAGCCCGAACTTTGGCCCCCTGATCCGGCCGGAACCCAGCATTCATGCGGGTTTCGGCCTTTTTCTTGCTTCGATATGTACCCATGTAATATAGCGCACATCGGTTGACTTCTGAGATGACGTCGACTACGATTCATGTCCATGTACATCGAGTCCGTTCCCAACCGCGACTCTCCT
>JAABPT010000245.1 GCA_011391855.1 Burkholderiales bacterium | reverse complement strand
GGTGCGACGGCGAGCGCAGCGTCCTGATCTCCACCCACCAGGTGGAGGAAATCGAATCGCTGCTGTCCGACGTGCTGATGCTCAACGAGGGCAAGCTGGTGCTCTCGATCAGCCTGGAGGACATCGACTCGCGCTTCGTCGCACTCAGCCACGACGCCGCGGTGGCCGAGCAGATGGCCGCCGCGCACCCGCTGCTGCGCTATCGCACCGGCCCCGGCCCGGGTGGCAGCGCGGCCCTTTTCGACGGCACGCCGCCCGCGCACGTGCAGGCCCTGGGCAAGCGCATGCGGCCCAGCCTGGTGGACCTGTTCGTGGCGCTGACGCGCAAGCCCGAACTCGACCGCACGCAGTTCTAGCGCAGCGCCTGGCCTGCGCGCCGACGTCACCAAAACCGGAGACCCGAGATGACCCCCCTTCTTCCACTGATGCAGCGCGAATGGCTGCAGCACCGCTTCGCCTGGTCGTTGCTGGCCCTGGTACCGCTGGCGCTGGCGCTGGTGCTGGCCAGCTTCGGCCAGGTCCAATTCGACACGGGCGAGCCCGACTTCCAGGCTGCGGGCCTGCCGGCTTTCATCACGCTGGCGTCGGTGACTGCCAGCATGGCCGTGATGTTCCTGGTGCTGTGGCTGACCTCGTTGTTCATCACCACCGGCCTGCCCCGCCGCGACCACGGCGACCGCTCGATCGAATTCTGGCTTTCGCTGCCGGTGGGCCATGTGCCTAGCTTGGCGGTGCCGATGCTGGTGCATCTAGTCCTGGTGCCGGCGGCGGCGCTGGCGATTGGCCTGCTCGGTGGCTATGCCCTCTCGTTGCTGCTGGTGGCGCGCTTCGTCGGGCTGTCGGCCTGGCTCGGCCTGCCCTGGGTCGAAGTCCTGGGCGCCACGCTGGCGCTGACGCTGCGCCTGCTGGCGGGCCTGCCACTGGCCACGCTGTGGCTGCTGCCGGTGGTGCTGCTGGCCATGCTCGCCCGCGCCTGGATCGGCCGCTGGGGGCTGCCGGTGCTGGCCTTGCTGCTGGGCCTGGGCGGACTGCTGCTGGACCGCGCGCTGGGCCAGCCCTTGCTGACGCAGTGGCTGGGCAACCTGGGCCGGCGTGCGGCCGAGGCCATGGTCGGCGCCAGCGGCGCCAGCTTCCAGGCGCAACACGTCGGCGAGGCGGTTGCCGCCTTGCAGGGCCTGCCGGGCTGGGCGTTGCGCGACCTGGGCGCGGCGCTGAGCGCACTGGCGACACCGGCCATGGCGGTGGGCCTGGCCGTGTCGGCGGCATGTTTCGCGCTGCTGGTGGACTGGCGCCAGCGCGGCAGCACGGCCGCGGACTGACCCCCGACCGAACCCGAGCCAGGGCAGACGCTCCATGCAAAACGGCGGGCAGCCCTTGCAGGCTGCCCGCCGTTCACGTTCAGTTTGCGCGCTTCGATTTCAGTGGTGCGTGCCGTCGAAGAACTGCTCGTCTTCGGTGCTGCCCTTCAGCGCCGCGGTGGAAGACAGCGCCTCGATGGTCGTCGTCACGGCGTCGAAATAACCCGTACCCACCTCGCGCTGGTGCTTCACCGCGGTGAAGCCTCTCTCGGCGGCCGCAAATTCCTTCTCCTGCAGTTCGACGAAGGCGCTCATGTTGTTGCGTGCATAGCCGTAGGCCAGGTCGAACATGCTGTAGTTCAGGCTGTGGAAACCGGCCAGCGTGATGAACTGGAACTTGTAGCCCATGGCGCCGAGTTCGCGCTGGAACTTGGCGATGGTCGCGTCGTCCAGATTCTTTTTCCAGTTGAAGCTGGGGCTGCAGTTGTAGGCCAGCAGCTTGCCCGGGAACTTGGCGTGGATGGCGTCGGCGAAGGCCTTGGCAAAAGCCAGGTCGGGCTTGCCGGTCTCGCACCAGATCAGGTCGGCGTACGGGGCGTAGGCCAGGCCGCGGCTGATCGACTGCTCCAGGCCGTTCTTCGACTTGAAGAAGCCTTCCACCGTGCGGTCGCCGGTGAGGAAGGGCTTGTCGTTTTCGTCGACGTCGCTGGTCACCAGGTCGGCTGCCTCGGCGTCGGTGCGCGCCAGCAGGATGGTGGGCGTGCCCATGACGTCGGCCGCAAGGCGCGCCGCCACCAGCTTGGCCACCGCTTCACGCGTGGGCACCAGCACCTTGCCGCCCATGTGGCCGCACTTCTTGACGCTGGCGAGCTGGTCCTCGAAGTGCACGCCGGCGGCGCCGGCGTCGATCATGGCCTTCATCAGTTCGAAGGCGTTCAGCACGCCGCCAAAGCCGGCTTCGGCATCGGCCACGATGGGGGCGAAATAGTCGATGTCGTTCTTGCCCTCGCTCCACTGGATCTGGTCGGCGCGTGCAAAAGCGCCGTTGATGCGCTTCACGACCTTGGGCACCGAGTCCACCGAGTACAGGCTCTGGTCGGGGTACATCTCGCCGTTGTCGTTGGCGTCGGCAGCCACCTGCCAGCCGCTGAGGTAGATCGCCTTCAGGCCGGCCTTGACCTGCTGCATGGCCTGGTTGCCGGTGAGCGCGCCCAGGCTGTTGACGAAGGGTTCGGTGTTGATCAGGTTCCACAGCTTCTCGGCGCCGCGCTTGGCCAGCGTGTGCTCGATGGGCAGGCTGCCGCGCAGGCGCACCACGTCTTCGGCGCTGTAGCCGCGCTTGATGCCTTTCCAGCGCGGGTTCTCGGCCCAGTCCTTTTCCAGGGCGGCGGCTTGTTGCTGGCGGGTCAGTGTGGTCATGAAATTCTCCGGGGTTGATACGGGTGGAAAAAGTGCACTGGAACTGCCCTCAGCGTAGCGCGAATGGTCGTCGATGTGAAGACCTATGTCTTATATAAGACAAATGATTGAATCATTACGAATCAATGACTTAGCGCTGCATTTTGCAATGCGGAATGCTGTTTTCCCAGATGGCGGATTTTTGTTGCGCTGCAGCGAATTTGTTTTCATGATGCGGAATGGAGAGCACGGGATGCGGAATCCGCGCTGACCCCCGCTGCGCGCTGTGCCATGGCGGCCCTGCCTATGATCGGACGCCCGCCCGAACCGAAGAACCAGATGTCGTCGTTTGCCTACCTGTCCGACCCCGGATTCCTGAAACTGGGCCCGCCCACCGCGGCCACGCCCTTCGCCGTGGCCGGCATCGCCTGGGACGGCGCCACCACCAACCGCCCCGGTGCGCGCTTCGGCCCGCGTGCCGTGCGGCAGGCCAGCCAGATGCTGTGTGAAGGTATCCACCCGCACTTCGACTGCAGCCCGCTCGGCCACCTGGGTGACGGCGGCGACCTGGCGCTGCCCAATACCTCGATCGAAGCCATGCGTGCAGCGCTGGCACCGCTGGCCGCGCAGTGGATCGGCCGCCACCACATGGCCTGGATCGGCGGCGACCACTCCATCACCCTGCCGTTGCTGCGCGCGTACCGGGCACAACTGGGCCGGCCGCTGGCGGTGATCCACTTCGACGCCCATTGCGACACCTGGGCGACCCACTTCGGTGAGCCCAGCGGCCACGGCACCTGGGTCTACGAGGCGATGCAGGAGGGCCTGGTCGTCGACGCCTGCTTCACGCAACTGGGCATCCGCTCGGCCGGCACGCGCGAGGCACGCGAATACGTGCGCGACCGCGGCGGCCAGATCTTCACCGCCCGCAGCCTGCGCGGCCTGGAGTCCCCGGCGCAACTGGCGCCGGTGCTGGCGGCGATCCGCGAGCGCCTGGCCCGGCATGGCCACCCGCCGGTGTACCTGAGCCTGGACATCGACTGCCTGGACCCGGCCTACGCCCCCGGCACCGGCACGCCAGAGCCGGGCGGCCTGAGCACCAACCAGGTGCTCACGCTGCTGGAAGAACTGGCCGACCTGCCCTTCGTGGGCATGGACTGCGTGGAGGTGGCACCGCCCTACGACCACGCCGAA